>JACJNW010000034.1 GCA_014695195.1 Cyanobacteria bacterium FACHB-DQ100
CAAATATGATTTTGCTTGCCTTTGCGTTTTCCATTCTTGCGAATATGAGTGGATTGGCATTCAGGGCACTGCATTGAGAGTCACCTTAATTCATCTCTCCATTAGGCAACGCCCAAAATTAATATCTACCAAAGTTAATATTCACCAAAGTCTATTATGCAGGGCATCTGTTAAGGGAAACCAACAGTTCCAGCCTGTGTATTTAATCTGCGTAATAATGGACAGGACAAATTTCTGATACAACTCGATACGTCCCAACCTCAGATTGAATTTCATCTCTTCCTAGCTTGATTCAACGATTCTAATTCCTCAATATATTCAAAAGTCAGAATGGCAGATTCAGAGGTCAAAAGCATGACAACCGTGGCGAAAGACTCAAAGATGTCCAAGAAAGATTTGGTATTACTTTCTTTCCTGGTATTTATCCCGATCGCGCTAATTGCAGAACGGCTGGAGCTAAATCCGGTACTGGTGTTTATTGCATCAGGATTGGCGATCGTTCCACTAGCGGCGCGAATTGCTCATTCGACTGAGGGCATTGCTGAGGTGATTGGCCCAACCTTTGGGGGCTTGCTCAATTCCACCTTTGGAAATGCGACAGAACTGATTGTGTCGATTGTGGCATTGCGGGCGGGGTTAGTCGACGTTGTTAAAGCCAGTATCACAGGAACGATCGTGGCAAACTTGCTCCTAGCACTGGGACTTGCAACTCTGCTGGGTGGTCTTCGCTACAAAGAACAAAGCTTTCAGCCAACGGTAGCTCGGCTCAATGCGTCATCGCTGAATCTAGCGCTAGTTGTCTTGTTAACCCCTGCGGCAATTCATCTTACTTCTACCGGCTTGCAGGAAAAGACGCTAAATGACTTTTCTCTGGTTCTTTCCGTTTTGCTACTGCTCTTTTACGGATTGATGCTGTTGTTCTCGATGAAAACGCACAGTCATATCTATCAGATTGCAGATACTGAAATTGAGCACGTCTTTGAAAGCCAGGACAAATCGCAGCTATGGCGACAAGTGGGAGTGTTGTTAGGGTGTACGATCGCGCTGGTGTTTGTGTCTGAGGTGCTGGTTTCGAGTTTAGAGAAGGCAATCTCGACACTCGGATTTACCGATTTGTTTACAGGTGTCATCTTGATTCCCATCTTTGGGGGTGCAGTTGAGTACATTACAGCCGCAACGTTTGCTGTTAAGAACAAGATGGATTTATCTGTTGCCGTGGCAATGGGTTCGAGCTTACAGATTGCTATGTTCGCTGCGCCATTGTTAGTGATTATTGGGCGGTTTCTAGGACAGCCGATGAACTTAGAATTCAATACCTTTGAAGTATTAGCGGTGGCGATCGCAGTGCTGTTAACAAATTCGATTAGCAGCGATGGTAAGTCCAACTGGCTCGAAGGTGCAATGCTACTTGTAACTTATGCAGCAGTGGGAGCAGCATTCTATTTTCATCCCTAAATTAAGATCTTAAGATCCATCGAAATCTGATGAGCGAGAAACCATAGCTGTAATGCTCTAGAATGCTGATCTCTGCTTGAATGAAAGCTAGTGACTTGTACACCATTCATCCGGTGAAATTGTGAGCAGTATTATTGTTTGGATTACTGAATTTGTTGTAGAAGTGATTGTAGCGACGATCGCACAGTTCTTCTCTGAATTTGTAGTTGGCTGGATTGCAGAAATGGCACAAACATACATTGCAGAATGGCTAACTACCTTGATGACAGAGATGACGCAATGGCTGGCTGAACTTTTTAGCGGCACACAACGATAAAGAGGAGCCACTGCAAGTGGCTTCTAAGTCATGAGCAACAATGCTAAATCGCTAACAGTCTCGGCATTCGTTCAGAGCATGTTCACGCAGAAGCTTTCCTAGAAAAGAAAGTGGAAGTCGTGGAAGCTGTCTATTCTATGATCGCTGACTCCACTGAAATCGATCAAGCTGCTGTACTGACAACCTCGATCGCTGAACCTACTGCGGTTAGCATCAATAGCCATTCCATCAATCCCACGGATCACGCTGAAAGTACCCATGATAAGGGTAGTTTCTCTGCTTCGCTTCCCTTGGGAATGATGAAACAACCTGAATTAGCAAAACGTTAGGCGATTGTTTCTTTCAGCCGCAAATTTTCTCCTGCATGTATTCGATCTAACCCTAACCTCGCAACTTTAAGTGTGTAGAACGCAGGCAGTGCGATTGCTAAATATATCGATGATTTCAGGTTGAACGCCACAACCTGACCAAACGGTGCTAATATTTCCGAGAATTGTTTAACGAATTGTTCAGGATTCTGAACGTTTGTAATGATTTGTGTGGAAACTAATTTGCAAGGGTTAGAGTCACACAACTAGACAAAACCGATTCGATGCAACGATTGAATCAAGGCGATCGCAGTCGAATCGACGGGACAGTAAACGCCTCAGATTTCAGTTGACGTATCGTTTTTGAACCCAGGAGCAAACATGAAATCATTGGTTCGTTGGAGTACAACTGCGGCACTGGTAGGCGGAACCCTGCTTGCCGGATTGCAAGCACTCGCCCTGACTCCAGAGCAGATTAAGCAAAAGCTACAGGTTGTCCCTGTGTTTACGATCGCCAATAACCAAGGTGCGCCGCTGGTTGCTCAACCGCCAAACGGTCAGAAAGGAAATCCGGTGGCAGGTGTGTTTATCAGCCAAAGAGATGCCAACGCTTTTCTCGAAAACTTGAAGACAAGAAATCCAGCACTGGCAAAGGATGTCAGAGTTGTCCCTGTGTCGCTAGCAGAAGTGTATCAACTGAATCAAGGCAGCCAAGGCAAGCCCGACAAGCTTGATTTTGCCTATGTCCCGACCAAGCAACAGCTTGATTCTGCGGTAGCAATTCTCAAAGCGAGCGGTCAGAATGTGGCGCAGTTCAATGGAACGCCGCTGTTTGTTGCCCGCGCAGGTAAAGACAAAGGATTTCTGACGATTCAAGAAGGAAATCAGTCTGTAATCCCCATGTTCTTTAGCAAAGAAGACTTACAGCCCCTTGTCGATCGCTTTAAGCAACAAAAGCCGGATCTCGCTAAAACGGTTGATATCCAGGTCTTTCCGCTCGAAGGCGTGATGCAAGCGATGCAGAAAGAAAAAGATCCGCAACTCGATAAGATTGTGCTGATTCCACCGAGAGAAACGCTGGAATTTGTGCAACGGCAACAACAACAAAGACCCCAACAACCGCAGCAAAGACCCGCACCGCAACCTGCGCCCAGACGATAGAAAGAACACTGGATGAAAGATCACTTCTTGATTCCTGGGCTTCAGCTTTGGCGCTGGCGATCGACTGCAAAAAATCAGTCGATCGCGCATGACATTTCCCCGAATGAAGTCGATTGGCTCTTGCAAGAACTGGCAGGAGTCGATCGGCTTTTTTTGCGCTTGCAGCCCGATCAGGCGATTCCGTCGAATGTGTCGTTCAGCGATCTCGATCGTGCATGGCAACAACGCATCGCGGAGCGCACTCCTGTTCAATATCTTGCAGGTATTGCCCCGTGGCGGAATTTTGAGTTAAAAGTTGCTCCCGGAGTGCTGATCCCGCGACCCGAAACAGAGCTACTCATTGATTTTGCGATCGCTCAAGATTCCAGGCTCAAAGCGGGTCAGTGGGTAGATTTGGGAACAGGGAGCGGTGCGATCGCAATCGGGCTGGCGTTATCACTGCCCAGTGCGACAGTTCATGCGGTCGATCGCAGTGGGGAAGCTTTAGCGATCGCACAATCAAACGCTGAATCGCTCAACGCAAAGATTCAGTTTTATCAAGGGAATTGGTTTGAGCCGATCGCGCATCTAAAACATTCGCTCAGCGGCGTGGTTTCCAATCCGCCTTACATTCCCACCGAAACCGTTTCAACGCTCGAACCAGAAGTTAGACTGCATGAACCTCATTTAGCTTTAGATGGGGGTACTGATGGCTTGGAAAGTATTCGGCACTTGATTCAAACGGCTCCAGATTACTTAATTTCTGGCGGCGTTTGGATGATCGAGATGATGATGGGGCAAGCCGATACGATCGCAGCCCTGCTTTCAGCCCAAGGCAGCTACGATCGCATTACAATCCACAAAGACCTCGCTGGGATTGAACGGTTCGTGATCGCTTACCGAAAGTAAACCCTATGTAAATAATATCTATGTGTCCTACTCCCATTCAGCCACAGCCCGGACAAGAATCGGTCTGGAATTATCCCCGTCCGCCTCGCTTAGAGCCTGTGAACAAGCGAATTCAGATCGTTTTTAACGGTGTGACGATCGTAGACACAGAACGGGCAATGCGGGTTCTTGAAACCAGCCATCCACCGACCTACTACATTCCACCGGAGGACATTCAGCAAGAGTATCTGATTCCATCGAGTCGATCGACTTTCTGCGAATGGAAAGGACAAGGAAGCTATTACAGCGTCAAAGTTGAGGATAAAACAGCGATCGATGTTGCTTGGTACTACAGCACTCCGACTCCAAACTTCAGCGCCATCCAAAATTATGTCGCTTTTTACGCTGCTCCAATGGATGCGTGTTATGTCGATGGCGAGAAAGTGACACCGCAACCCGGACAGTTCTATGGTGGTTGGATTACGAGCGATGTGGTAGGCCCTTTCAAAGGCGAACCCGGATCTTGGGGTTGGTAAATCTCTCTAGAGGAGTCGATCGAACCCTCTATACTTACGGAAAGTATAGACAAGAGCAAAGCTTATGGAACCCAATGCAGAAGCGGATTCACTCAAGCGTGTGTTTAGTTTACCCATGCTTGTTATTTACGGCGTGGGAGACATTCTAGGCGCTGGAATTTATGCAGTCGTTGGCAGAATTGCAGGACTATCCGGTGCTTTAGTTTGGGCTTCGTTCGTTCTTGCAATGGTCGTTGCTGCATTTACCGCACTCAGCTATGCCGAAATGGGTAGTCGATTTCCCAAAAGTGGTGGCGTTGCCTACTTTGTACATCGGGCATTTCGGACAAACTGGCTCTCAACTCTGGTGGGCTGGTTGATGTTTTGCACCTGCGTTATTTCGATGGCAACCATTTCTAGAGCGTTCGCCGGCTATGTAATTGCGATCGCGCCCGGATTGCCAGACTGGTTGATTATTCTAGCGCTGTTTGCTGGTCTGACCTTCGTGAACTTTCGAGGCATGAAAGAGTCTTCAGCCTTGAATGTAGTTTGTACAACGCTCGAAGTTTCGGGGCTGATCATTGTCATCTTGGTCACATCCGCTTTTCTACTGGGAGGGAATTCGACGGCAGCAATTTCAGCAACCGCGCAACCGTCGATCGGTTGGTCAGCCGTAATCCAGGGAGCCGCGCTCGCGTTCTATGCCTTTATCGGGTTTGAGGATTTGGTGAATGTTGCGGAAGAAGCCAAAAATCCTGAACGCGATGTGCCAAGGGCGATCGTGATTGCGTTAAGCATTGCGGGTGTGGTTTACATTCTGGTTTCGTGGCTGTCGGTTCAGGTACTCGATCCAGCAGCGTTGGCTGCCTCGAAAGCGCCCTTGCTAGATGTAGTACGCCGCGCACAACCCAATTTCCCACCCGTTATTTTTACGGTGATTGCTGCGTTCGCAGTTCTGAATACAGCGCTATTAAATTTTGTGACCGCGTCGCGATTAATTTATGGAATGTCGCGTGAAGGTTTACTGCCCGCTTGGTTTAGCAGATTGCATCCAGAGCGATCGACCCCCTACCGTACATTTCTAGTGATTGTTCCGATGGCGATCGCACTTGCTGTTTCAGGCACGATTCAACTCTTGGCGGGTGCGACTGCAACCTTAATCCTTGTGATGTTCTGTCTGGTCAATGTTTCGCTGCTTGTGATTAAACGACGCGATCCGCAGACTAGAGGATTTCGGGTTCCGATCGTCGTTCCGGTTCTAGCGCTGTTGCTCAATTTAGGTTTAATTGCCTTTGCCTCAAATGAAAGCCGCGGGTTGGGACTCGCATTTATGGCGGTTGGAGTGCTGCTGATTGTGCTGCGGGATGTGTTCATGAGAGGGACGCTCTCAGACTCTTGAGCGTCATTTATGCGGCGATCGTGATCAAATCGGTGCAGAAACCGAGTCTTACGATCGCGATCTCTTAGCATGGATAAGAAAGATATGCCCCATAAACCCTATGCCGAAATGGACTTTATCCACTGAATTTACGTTTAATGCGGCTCACTGGATTCGCGATTACGACGGTCCTTGTGGACGAATGCACGGTCACACCTACACCGTGAGAATTAGCGCGATCGCGGCTCAACTCCACGCCTCAGAATTTTGTCCGCATCCGGTAATGGTTGCAGACTTTAGAACATTGCGCTGGGCAAAAAAAGATGTCTTCAAAGGGGGACTCGATCACTGTGTTCTGAATGAAGTGCTGCCAGAAGGATACGACACCACCGCAGAAATGATCGCAAAGTACATCTACGACAAAACGAAAAAAGAGCTTCCGACTGACATCAAGCTCAAAGTTGCGGTTTCTGAAACTCCGAATTCTTGGGCAGAGTACGAGGATGAATAGTCATGGTGATGCAACTTAAGCAAACGCTCCCGATCGTTGAAACCTTCCATTCGGTTCAGGGTGAAGGCGCTTGGACAGGAACGAGCGCCTTTTTTATCCGGTTAGCGCTGTGTGATGTCGGCTGCTGGTTCTGCGATACCAAAGAATCCTGGAGCGCCAAACGCCACCCGCAACAGTCGATCGACGAACTAGCCCAGAGCGCGATCGTGGCGAATCCGGCGATCGTCGTCATTACCGGAGGCGAACCGTTAATGCACGATCTAACTCAACTCACAAAAACGCTGCATCAAACTGGGTTACGGCTACATTTAGAAACATCGGGCGCACATCCATTTAGCGGCGAATTTGATTGGGTCACACTTTCCCCGAAACAATCTAAACCCCCGCATGAAAGCGTTTATCCTCATGCCGATGAACTCAAAATCGTGATTTCTGAAGCTGCGGATTTCGACTGGGCAGAACAGCAATCGCAGAACGTCCGCGATCGGGTTCTACGATATTTACAGCCCGAATGGAGCCGCAAAGAAAGCTTGGATTTGATTTTCGAGTACGTCAGACAGCATCCGGAGTGGCGAATCAGTTTACAGACTCACAAACTATTGGGCGTTCAATAAGCTTGACAGACCACAGTTTAGACTCTTTGAACTCTCTGTGGTCTAGCGCTTCTCACTCTTCGCTTTCGGCTTTCGCCCGTCGGGTGCGTCGCCGCCGGGGGCGACCCGACTCCTTTTGGCTCAGCGCCAAATATCGCTTCAGCGTCGAAGGGCTAATTTCGATTCCGCGCTCTGCGAGCACATCCGCCAACTCTTCGTAGTCGTAGCCTTTATCGAGCGAACTCCGCAAATCGTCTTGTAGAAGTTCGATCGCTTGTCGGAGTGAAACCGTTGCTTCGGGCTTTTCAGGCAGGTCATCTAACAAGGACGCTGCTTGATCGAGCATCATTGTTTTTACTTTGACTGCTGCATTGGATTTTCTATTCACCATTTGCGTTCTCAGACTGTTAAGCGAATAATTCACTAATATTGTAAATGCTGAGTCTCTTTTTTATCGCCAAAAGGTAACAAGTTCTGTTAATTCTTGTACGTATGTCTGCATCATCAGTTTGTGTCGCTCTGTGCTTTTAAGCTTTATCTTCTGCCTCAAGACTGATGACAACTAAAAGCTCCTGATACCGATCGGTATCAGGAGCTTTTAAACCGTCTTGCCTTACGTTTTTTTTAACTTAGCGATAGCTAACCAAATGCAGGATGTCACGCACAACGCTGAATCCAGCCAAGTCCCAAACCAAATAGGCCAAGAAGCCAATCATTGCAAGGCGACCATTCCAGAGTTCTGCTTGAGGATTCCAGCCGAAGAGAAAAGCGTTACGGTCTTTGCCGTTATATTCAGTTGCAACAGGAGGTAAATCGGTGCTGTTTCGAGATTGCATAGTTGTAGCTCCAAGAGAGGTGTTTTGTAAATCTTGTTTTGTAACGTTGTTTTGCAACGTGATTTCATCTTAGAAAGCACAGCCCAACTTTCCATATCTCTATGGTGTTAATCTAATGCTCTTGCTGTTGATAGACCTGATCTACTACGATCGCTGTCTTTTCACAGATGTCAGATGCGAATCGACTCTTAAAGCTCCTAGCTCATAGGGACTTTAGGAAGCACACATCAGAAAGCACACATCCGTCAGAATCGAAGCGCAAATCCCCTCGCGCCCATCTATAGCAGTCCTAAAAGCAGTCCTAAATCATTGATGAGATTGGGGAGATAGGGAGAAGTGCCCCTATCTCCCCAATCTCATCCAATCAACCAGGTTTTACAAATCAAATAGGATTGCTATGGCTCCCCCGATTCGCTGAGGACTGTACTTCAATGCGCCGAGCCTGCACTAATCGAGCGCGTGCCGCCTCAAGCTGCCCTCCTGGATCAACGGCAACCCATCCAGAATTAGTCTTGCGACGCGCTTCATAATGCAAATGTGGGCCTGTCGAGAGTCCTGTACTGCCAACCCGCCCGATAATCGCTCCCGGCTGAATCGTTTCCCCCGGACGCACGAAAATTTGGGACAGGTGGGCGTAAAGGGTATCTTGCGATCCATTGGACTGCTGTAGCACGATCGCAAGTCCGTAGCCCCCCATACGATCGGCGATTTTCACTTTTCCGCCCCGCGATGCAATCACAGGGGTTCCCTGCCCTGCACCCAAATCCACGCCTGCATGAAAGCGTCGAACTCCGGTCACAGGATGCCGCCGCCAGCCAAATCGAGAAGTGACGGGAACAGGTTCAGGTAAGGGGTAAACAATCTGACTCGTCGAATTTAACCGAGGTAAGTTGCGATTGAATGCTTGCAGGTTCTTTGGGTTAACCACTTGACCAGAGTATTCGCTAACTGCATCTGAGGCGATCGGAGCCGTTAAATCCGTTGCAGGAGGTCTTTGCTGAATGGGCAGGGAGCCGATTGCTCTTGGAACTTGAATGCTAATCGCTTGCTGAGGGCGCGGAACCCGGATCGGGATTCTCTGAGACACCGTAGAAGAGCTTCTCATCACCGCTGCGTTATTCCGTTTAGCGGCGGGTACTTTAATCGGCGTAACTCCGATCGCACGACTAGCAGATTCTAGGGAATTGATACTGCTTGAAATTTGTTCCCGTACCTCGGCTGGAATGGCTGGGTCTTGCAGCAGTTTTCTGGCTTGTTCAAATCGTCGCTGAGTTGCATAGCTGTAAGCGCGAGCAACTAAAGTGTCACGCTGAGCCGCTTGTTTAACCGATCGATCTTTAGAGACGATATCTGCAAGGCGCTGTTCTAAAAGTTGTTTCTGCGCTTGGGTGGGAGACTGAGGAGCGGTCTGAGCAGCAGGTTTTGGAGTAGGAACTTCGATGCGATCGAGTGTCCCCGATCGAGAGGCTTCTGGCGCAACTTGGTTTGCTGACTTTGGAACAGGAATCTCGATGCTGCTGGATGCTCTAGACCGAGGGGCTTCTGGCGCAACTTGGTTTGCTGGTTTGGGAACGGGAATCTCGATGCTGCTGGATACTCTAGACCGAGGGGCTTCTGGCTTAACTTGGTTTGCTGGCTTGGGAACGGGAATCTCGATGCTGCTGAATGTTCTTGGCTTGGCTTGTGCAGTCGGAGCAGGAGTTTCAACGGTAATAGAGGGTGAAGGAATGCTTGGAGCAGGCTTTTCCGTCGGTTTTACCGGAGCCGTTGAACTAACTTTTGGTGCAACAGGCTCATTTCTAGAAGCGGTCTGTGAATTCAGGGGTTGCGGGTTGGAGGGTGGGATAGATTGTGCAGTTGTGCGGGAGGTAAGGGCTTGAGGGACTTTTGGCAATGCAACCTTTGAGGTTACAGGCGTCGCTTGAGAAGCAGGCGTGGCAGTCGGAGATGGGGTGGGAGTGGCTACGACTGGAACGAAAACAGATTCCGGAATTGCGATCGGTGAATCTGGAGTTACAGCCGGGGTTGCAGATTGAGATTGAATCAGGGAACTAGGCTCGATCGGTTGTGCCGGGATAGCTGTCTGCTTTAAAGGTTGTTGAGCAAGCAGCGTAGGGATGAGTTCTATCATGAAGAATTCAGCCGATGGAGGGACATCCAGCTAGTACACATTCCTCCGTAAGATTCAGGAAAAAACGAACAAGCTCGGTTAATCTCAGGGCTTTCTTCATCGGATCTTCATAAAATTGCCTAAAAGACCTAGTAATTTGACTGAAACTATAAAGCTGTTCTTCTATACCAAAGGTGTTCTTCTACCCCATTCACTCGCAAAAATCTATCCACGGTTGGATTAGATGGTATCCCAGGAAACAGTATCCTATTGAGCTAAGCACTTGCTAGCATCCGTATCCGTTTGAGAAAAACGCCCTTGATCATGCTGTTAAATAACCACCGAGTTCTAATTGTGGATGATGTAGCAGACAACCTAGTTCTGCTACAGACGATCCTAGAGGCGGAGGGCTACACTGTTGAAACTGCACTAAGCGGGAGGGCTGCCCTAGACAAAATCGAGCAAACTAATCCTGATCTGGTTCTACTCGACATTATGATGCCAGGTCTGAATGGGTACGATGTGACTCGCCAAGTTCGACAAAATGACCGGTTTGCATCGTTGCCGATCGTGCTATTGACTGCCCACGATGAATATTTTCAGAGACCTTACCGCGAAATCGGCGCGAATGACTTGATCCGCAAGCCGATCGATTTTGACGAACTCCTCAACAAAGTCTCAATCTACACGAACTTTCACTCAACTGCGGCATAACTGAATGTCAGCGGGTTGCTCCGCGATCGCAGCCACATTGCCAAGCTGTGCGATCGTGCTTCCGCCCCAAGTCACTCCGATCGAACGAGGAGTGAGTTTTGTGTCTGCACTCGTATCTCCAATTACTAAAGCTGTTTCTGGCTCAATGTTTAACGCCTCACAAGCAAGTGCCAGTAGTTTTGGATTAGGTTTACTGATTCCCGTCTGAGCACCGACGATCGCGCTGAAGTAGGGCGACAATTGATAGGTTTCTACAAAGTCTTGAATATTCGCCTCCGTGTCACTTGAGAGAATTCCAAGTTTCAGAGGACTCAGTGATTTCACTAGCTCGATTACACCTACAAAGAGAGGGGTTAGTGGGGCTTTGCGGGGGAGTTGTTGATCGGCAGCGAGAAAGGCAGCATGAACAAGCGATCGTGCTTGATTCAGGTTGTATCCTGTTTCTGCAATTAGAGATGCAATCGCGATTTCATTTTCCTCGCGTGTTCCGACAGCTAATCGTCCAGCCGGATCGATCGAGGTTTGATTGCATCCGAACGTTTCGAGAATTGCAGTTTTTAGGGCGAGGTCGATGGAATTGATTTGCTGCGTTTGTGAAGTCGGGTCGCCCCCTAAATCCCCCATAAATGGGGGACTTTGAACGAGAACAGGTTTGAAGTCCCCCGTTTTAGGGAATTTAGGGGGCACATTCCGTCCAGGCCGGAGCCAGAATTTTTCAAATGACGCAGTTTTTAGCGCCTGAACGATCGCATCTGCCCGTTTTTCTCCCAAATGCCACAAATATTGACGGGAATCTGCAAGTGTGCCGTCTTTATCGAAAATCACCGCTCTGATCGCATCAAAGCGAACGCCGTTACAAACAATGCTTGCCATATCTCGATAAAAGCCATATCTCCATAAAAAAAGAGGGATTGCTCCCTCTCATTTAAGTTAATTGTGTAACTGAATTATTCAGCTTCGATCGCTTCAGGAATTGCCTCGATCTCAACCTCAATCTCTTCCTCAGTTGCGGCTGGAGCATCAATTGCAACCGGAATCTCGATCGCAGGGGCTGCACCGCCTTGCTGCTGCTTCATGTTCTCGCGGTACTTCGCTGCCATTTCCTCAGCTTTGTCGTAAACCACTTGCGGGTTCTTCACCATGTCGCCGGGTTCCGGTTCAAGCTGCTTGGTTGAAAGCGAAATCCGTCCCCGCTCTGCATCAAGATCGATGATCATGACTTTCACTTCATCATTCACATTGAACACGCTATGCGGCGTATCGATGTGATCGTGGGAGATTTCGGAAATGTGCAATAGACCGCTGACTCCGCCGATATCGATAAACGCACCGTAAGGCTTGATGCCCCGTACCGTACCGATTACGACTTCGCCGACTTCCAAGCGGTTCATCTTGCGTTCAACCAGCGCACGACGATGGCTCAGAACCAAACGGTTGCGCTCTTCGTCCACTTCCAAAAACTTCAGCGGCAACTCTTCACCGACTAATTCTTCCTTCGGCTTCCGAGTGCTAATGTGAGAACCGGGAATAAATCCACGTAAGCCCTCAATCCGTACCAGCGCACCGCCCCGGTTGGTCGCAAATACGAGCGATCGTACCGTAGCATCTTCGGCTTGAAGTTGGCGCACTCGTTCCCAAGCCCGCATATACTCAATGCGTCGAATAGAGAGGGTCAACTGACCATCTTCATTCTCATCAGCGAGGATGAAAAATTCGCGTGTTTCGTTCGACTGCAACACTTCTTCCGGGGCATCAATGCGATTGATCGACATTTCCTGGATCGGAATATATGCCGCTGTTTTCGCACCGATGTCAATCAAAGCGCCTCTTGGCTCTAAGCTAAACACGGTTCCCGCGACGACATCTCCCGGACTGAAGTGATAGTCGTATTTATCCAGTAAAGCCGCGAAATCCTCGTGAGTGAAACCAACATCCATCGCTACTGTGTTCTGATTGACCATGCTAAACGTTTCCCAGTTGTCTCCGTTAAAATTTGCCTCCTATCGATGCAACGCACACAAGATGTGCAGCCGACACCTTCGATCGCTGATGATTTTTTCAGCCGCGATCTATTTAGACGCATTAAGTATTCAGAAGCATCATCATAACCCAATTCGGGGTGAACCGGATCTTCTGTTTCTCAAGTTCTTTGATGATTTTATTAAGCGAAAATAATCACGATACGATCGACATCGCTTAGGATTTCTTCGCCCATGTCTTCTTCTCATCTGTTCCAAAATCGAGTCGCAGTCCTCGCAACGATGCACCATAAAGAGGTTGCGATCGCGCCTGTTCTAGAACCCGAACTTGGCTTAAAAATTCATGTTCCAAAGAATTTCAATACTGATCAGTTTGGCACATTTACGCGAGAAATTACACGATCGGGGGATCAATTAGAGGCTGCAAGAAGAAAAGCGCTGTCTGCACTCGAACAGACGGGCATGGATTTAGCGATCGCCTCTGAGGGCAGTTTTGCCCCTTATCCTGCGTTGCCGATGCTGCCTTGCAATCGTGAAGTGATTGTGTTGATTGATCAGTTAAACGGTTTAGAAGTAATTGGAGAGGCGATCTCAACCGAAACAAATTTCAATCACCGTAGCATTTCTAGTTTTGAAGAAGCGTATGAATTTGCGATGAAGGCAGGTTTTCCAGACCATAAATTAGTTGTTATGGTTCGCAAGGATTCAATTGATCGAGCAGAAATTGTTAAAAGTATTGCAGAGTTTGATCAATTACGAGAAGCAGTATCGATTGCGTTGGCACGATCGCAAACGGGAAGCATCCACATTGAGACAGATATGCGAGCGATGCATAATCCCACGCGCATGAAAGCGATCGGGCAAGCGACCCGTGATCTCGTTGAAAAGCTCAAACAATGCTGTCCAAATTGCTCAATGCCCGGATTCACAGCATCGACAGTGAAGCGGGGCTTACCTTGTGATTGGTGCGGCAGTCCGACCGATTTAGTTTTAGCCAAGACTTATCAATGCCAGAAATGTGGATTTGAGCAAGATAAGCTTTATCCAGATGAAAAACGAACTGCCGAACCAATGTACTGCTCCTACTGCAATCCGTAACAACGATCTCCGTAGACAGATAGAGATCAATTCTGAGACAAACTTTCTTTTGAAAGATGTGAATAGAAATTGATCCCCCTAGGATGATTCCAGATTTAACAACTAGGAGTTATACATTATGCCAACTGGAAGCGAACGGACTCAATCTAATCCCCAGATTAGTGCCGAAGATATGCAGCTAGAAGCTGTTAATAGCGTTGACACCCCTGAAGAGCAAGCCAACTTAGCAACGCCGAAATCTACGCCCGATAAAATTGCGGCTCAGCGTGACGACGTTGACGAAGAAAATGAAAGCCTACCTGCTGAAGTGACTGATCAGCTCTTGGATGGTGCAGATCAAGTCTTTATGACCGCGTTTAAGAACTCTCAGCATGATGGGCTAAGCCGTGAAGCTGCAATGCAGGTGGCTTGGAGCAGCGTTAAACAAGGCTTCAATCGTAGCGAAGATGGAAGCTGGCACCGTAAGAGCGAGCCTGGCGATCGCACCCTCGGTTCTGGGGTCGGTGGTAGCGCAAGCTAGAGTCGATTGCGCCTCAATTAAACTCCGGCTGTCTAAGTCGGAGTTTTTGCGTTTCTAATCCACCCGCTCTAGCTGCCAGAGAATCTGATTGCCTTCTCGTCGCACTCTTGAAACCACCCAATTGCGCCAAACCCAGTGATCCCCGCGGCTGGTCACGGCATTCGCATTGATGTCCATCAAGTCTGCAAGCTCTGAGCTACTAATCAGATAGCCTTTACTAGCGATTTCATCTGCCATGTGCAGCGTATCAACCAAGTTGCGAAGCTGCTCGACTCGGACTTCGCGGGGAAGGTTGTCCGGTGAATCAATGGGCTGTGAGGCATCAGTCATAGGAGCTTCTAACGCTGGGGAAGTGGGGAGTGGGGAAGTGGGGAGTGGGGAAGTTGGAAGTGGGGTATCAGGGGTTTTAAGGGGGGGCTGTTTGCCCAGGGAAAACGATCGAGCAATGACATCACAGCGCTCGTTACCCGGATCTCCCGAATGTCCGCGCACATAGCGCCACTCCACTTTAGGGGAGTCGAGTTCGTCGAGTTGTTCCCAAAGATCCTGATTCAACACAGGTTTTCCGGTCGAGGTCTTCCAACCTTTTTTCTTCCAGCCGGACAACCATTTAGTAATCCCGTTTTTCACATATTCGCTGTCAGTGTAGAGGGCGACAACTTGGGACTGTCCCGAAGCGCGGTAAAAGTCGAGTGCCGCGATCGCGGCTTGCATCTCCATGCGATTGTTAGTGGTTTCCGGCTCGTATCCCCCAAGTTCCTGCACGGCTCCATCGGTGAAGTAAACGACTGTGCCCCAACCGCCTGGCCCTGGATTTCCGGAACAAGCGCCATCGGTGTAGATTTTCTGAATTGTGCGAGAAGTCATGGTCAATTCCAAAGCTGATCTAGACTACCGTATTCGCGCTCAATGTATATTTCAGAGTAAAGTGTTTCAGTCGAGTTAAGGGAAGGGTAGCTTGCAGTCAGGCAATGAACGATTAGATCGATCTTCACGCTCCGGCGAATCTGAGCAGATGGCTCCCCTTGCTCGTCGGCAATCTTTGCAGGTGCAAGCGTATCAAGCACTGCGATCGGCAATTCTATCCGGTGAGATCCCTTCTGGAACGCGATTGGTCGAGACTCAGCTTGCGAAGCAGCTCCAAGTTAGTCGTACCCCGATTCGAGAAGCGATTCGCCAACTTCAGCAAGAGAATTTAATCACGATCGACAGCGCCGGAACGCTCAGAGTTGCAACTTTATCGATGCAAGATGCCGAGCAGCTTTACACTTGCCGCATTGCCTTGGAGCAGCTTGCGGTTGCTGGAGCTTGCAAAAATGCAAGTGATAAAGACATTGCAGCGCTGCACGAGTTAGTGGTTGCCGCAGAACAAGCACAGCGATCGCATTCGACGAATGCGGAGTTGCTGAATTTGGATTATCAATTTCATCGCTCGATCGCCCGCAGTTCCGGAAATCAGTGGCTGACTTCGCTACTTGATCAAGTGTTTGATCAAATGGCACTCTTGCGGATTCAAACACTACAGCACAATCCTCAAGTGTTAGAGATTCGGCAGGAACATCGAGAGATTTACAACGCGATCTCATCCCGTAACACCGGTCAGGCAGTGAATACGATCGTGTCGCATCTGTTAGCAAGCCGCGATCGTGTGATTCACGAAATCGAACGATTGAAGCAGGAAACTTAAAACTTTTCCAACTAGCATGAGTATCAGTCAAGAAGTTTAAAGGACATGAAGCGGCTTTTTCGGGTGATTAAAACTTTGCTGCTGGTATATTACGCCTACATGGTGGAATATCGAGCAGAACTACTCTTGTGGGTGCTTTCGGGATCGCTGCCGATTATTTTGATGGGAGTGTGGACGCAAGCGGCGGGCCAGAGTAATTTTGGATTATCTCCGACTGATTTTGCGCGGTACTTTTTAGCAGTTTTCTTGGTACGGCAATTAACTGTAGTTTGGGTGATTTGGGAGTTTGAGCGCGAAGTCGTTGAAGGTAAATTATCGCTGCGGTTATTGCAGCCGATCGATCCGGTGTGGCATCATGTCTTTTCTCATGTAGCAGAACGATTTGCCCGAATTCCCTTCGCACTTTTACTGATTGTTCTGTTTTTCTTCCTGTATCCGGCTGCGATTTGGGTTCCAAGCTTTCCAGCGGTGATTTTATTTGCGTTGTCGATCGCATTAGCATTCACGTTGAATTTTTTGATTCAATATACGTTAGCATTACTAGCGTTTTGGACAGAGCGAGCAAGTTCGCTACAAGAATTTTGGTTTCTGTTTTATCTATTTCTCTCTGGTGTGATTGCACCATTGGAGGTGTTTCCGCCTGTGGTGAGAACGATCGCATTATTTACGCCATTCCCGTATCTCGTTAATTTTCCTGCCAGTATTCTCGTAGGACTGCCGACGAATTTAGCGCAAGGATTTCTCGTCATGATCGGTTGGAGTGCAGGATTCTTTGTGCTGAATCGTTGGCTATGGCGGCAAGGTTTGAAGCAATATTCGGGGATGGGGGCATGAAACGGTATTTTCAGGTTTTGAAATTGTTTTGGCAGACTGCGATCGCGGCTGAATTGGAGTACCGAATTAACTTCGTCATCTCTGCATTTACCAGTTTCGGCGGGCTGGTTGGAAGCTTGTTCGGATTGTTCTTGTTTTATCAGACAGGCTATACGTTTGCAGGCTGGCAATGGGAAGAAGCCTTGATCGTGGTGGGAATTTTCACGCTATTAGAGGGCTTTTCTGGTACGTTTCTCGCGCCCAATCTGAATCGAATTGTCCGCCATGTGCAAGAAGGGACACTCGATTTTGTGTTGCTTAAACCAATTAGTTCTCAGTTTTGGTTATCGGGGCACACGATTTCGCCTTGGGGATTGCCGGACATTCTTTTTGGTGCGATCGTCATTTTCTATGCAGGTGGTAAACTTGGCATTCAACCCAGCGCTTACTTAATTAGTCTAATTCCATTGGTATTTGGATTAGCAATTTTGTATAGCTTGTGGTTCATGTTAGGTGCGACTAGCATTTGGTTTGTCAAAATCTACAATGTAACTGAAGTATTGCGCGGATTAATCGAAGCAGGACGATATCCGATGGCAGCTTATCCGATCGCTTATCAATTCTTTTTCACGTTTATTGTTCCGGTTGCATTTCTTACCACGATTCCAGCCGAAGCAATGTTAGGACGCACCGAGTTTGGCTGGATCATCGGGGCGGGGATTTTAGCGATCGTGCTTTTATTTGTGTCGCGCTTTTTCTGGCGATTTGCGCTCCGGTTCTACACCAGTGCATCAAGTTAGCAAAAGGTAGCGAATGTACTCGATCGAACGGCTTGAATCTCGTTAAGCTAGTGCCATCGATGCTCGTACCCTTAACCCATGACTCGCACTCCGCTTATCGGAATTACCTGCCACAGCAGAAATACAGCAGGTGAAGTTGTCCTTCCTGGAACTTATGTTGATGCCGTTCGATCAGTCGGTGGAAATGCCATCCTACTACCGCCTACACAATCAGATCCTGACTCCTTGCTCGATGTGTTGGACGGATTAATTTTGTCTGGTGGTGGCGATATTCATCCGATTCACTACAACGGAGAAGATCACCCGACGATTTATGGAATTGATGACGATCGCGATACCTTCGAGATCACATTGGCGAAATTAGCGCTGATGCGACAAATTCCAGTTTTGGGAATTTGTCGAGGAATGCAAGTGCTAACTGTTGCAACAGGCGGAAATCTAATTCAGCACGTTCCTGAGGTGTTTGGAGACGCGATCGATCATCGATTAGATCAGCCACGCCGCCCGATTCCTCACGATGTCGAAATTCTGCCAGAAAGCCGCTTGTTTCAATGGCTCTCAGAATCCCGGTTAAATATTGTGTCTTGGCATCATCAAGCGATCGCTGAATTTAGTTCAGATTGGCAACTGGCAGCAAGAGCGAGTGATGGCGTGATTGAAGCGATCGAGCATTTATCTCACCCTTGGGCGATCGCACTGCAATGGCATCCAGAATTATCAATGGAAGACCCCGCCCATCAGCGATTTTTTCAAGCTTTCGTTTCAGCTTGTCAGCGTCACCCTGCTTGAATCAAGTATCCACAGCGATGCTCACCGTTAACCTGCCAGTGAGTCCGCTCCACTTTGCAATCCGGTAACGCGATCGCGAACATTTCCAACTCGTGTCCACACACACTGGGAAACGACTCTGCGATTTGCGCAATCGCACAATGATATTCCGTCAGCACGAATTGATTCGGCTCGATCCGATGACATTCTGCCATGTATCCTTCTGAAACCCGGAGCTTGACTAAATTCTCCACCCGTTCCGCCACTGAACCCGTTCCGATGCGCTCCCGATATTCGATCGCTTTTCGCTGCCATTGTTTCTGCAAGATCGACTTCATTTGATCCTTGCTGACCGTTTCCGCTAAAGTTCCAAGCAGCGACACGGCAAAATCATCGTAGCGATCGGGAAACTGCGATCGACCTTCACGACTTAGTTCATACAGATAATTCGGGCGACCCATACCCACTTGAATCGCTTTGTGAACGATCAAACCCTCGGTTTCTAAGTCTTTCAAGTGCCGCCGAATCGCTTGCGGACTGACCTGCAACCGTTCCGCCAACTCTTGCGCGGTCGATTCGCCCTGCCTCAGAAGGTGATGCAGAATATCCTGTTTCGTCGAAGGCTGCTGAGTCGTGGTCATGGTTGGGGTCTCACGTCAACGATTCGTAACGTTAGCTTACTCGAATTTCTAGCGTTCTCTCGTCCGTCAAAAATAGAGAAACTGATAGAGAGATCCACTTTGACAACCCTCATGTTGCTAAAGTAATCTACAATAGAAATAAGCAACAATAAAGTTGTTTAAATTATAGCTTGCCGAGAGCAAGTCCAGGTTTTCTCGATCCTATCGCAACATCGGTGTTGCTTTAGTAATAAGATCCATTAGATGTACAGCTTTTCAGTTCATTCCTACGGACACGACTTATGCAAGCCTCAGATAAGCAACTCGAAGCCATGCGCCACTTCTCCGAGCAATATGCGAAGCGGACAGGCACCTACTTTTGTGTTGATCCCGGTGTCACTGCCGTCGTAATCGAAGGCTTGGCGAAGCACAAGGAAGATTTGGGATCGCCGCTCTGCCCTTGTCGGCACTACGAAGACAAAGAAGCCGAGGTCGCTGCTGCTTACTGGAATTGCCCTTGTGTGCCGATGCGTGAGCGCAAGGAATGTCACTGTATGCTGTTCCTCACCCCCGACAATGACTTTGCAGGCGAAAGACAAGATATCACCTTCGACGAGATTCGCAAGCATACCAATCTTGGTTAAGACCGATTGATCGCTCCCTTCATCCTCTAACAGAGAACACTACATCTAGCCATGACATCAACCTTCCAAACGCTCGTTAATCAGCCGTACAAGTATGGCTTCGTCACGAATATCGAGTCCGAAACGATTCCGCGTGGACTCAGCGAGGATGTCATTCGTTTGATTTCTGCCAAGAAAGAAGAGCCGGAATGGTTGCTCGATTTCCGGTTAAAGGCGTATCGGCAGTGGTTGAAGATGACTGAGCCAAATTGGGCGAAGTTTGGCTACGCGCCGATCGATTATCAAAACATCATTTACTATTCGGCTCCCAAGGTCAGCGAGAAGAAAAAGAGCCTCGATGAAGTCGATCCCGAACTGCTCGAAACCTTCGAGAAGCTGGGGATTTCTTTGTCTGAGCAGAAGCGCTTGAGCAATGTTGCCGTAGATGCGATTTTTGATAGCGTGTCGATCGCGACGACATTTAAAGAGAAGCTGGCGAAAGACGGCGTGATCTTCTGTTCGTTCTCTGAGGCGGTGAAGGAGCATCCGGATCTGATTCAGAAGTATCTGGGTAGTGTGGTTCCGTCTGCCGATAACTATTTCGCCGCTTTGAACTCTGCGGTGTTTAGTGATGGGTCGTTTGTGTTCATTCCCAAAGGCGTAAAGTGCCCGATGGAACTCTCGACCTATTTCCGCATCAATAATGGCGAGTCGGGCCAGTTCGAGCGGACATTGATCGTGGCAGAAGAAGGTGCCCAAGTGAGCTATCTCGAAGGCTGTACTGCCCCGATGTACGACTCGAATCAGCTTCATGCTGCGGTTGTCGAGTTGGTAGCACTCGATAATGCTGACATCAAGTATTCGACCGTGCAGAACTGGTACGCAGGAGATGCAGAAGGCAAGGGCGGTATCTTTAATTTCGTTACCAAGCGCGGAATGTGCAAAGGTGTGAATTCTAAGATTTCCTGGACGCAGGTAGAAACCGGATCAGCGATCACTTGGAAGTATCCGAGTTGTGTCTTGGTTGGGGATAATTCCGTCGGTGAATTCTACTCGGTGGCGCTGACGAACAATCATCAAATGGCGGACACCGGAACCAAGATGATTCACGTCGGCAAGAATACTCGCAGCACAATTATCTCGAAAGGGATTTCGGCGGGTCAGTCGAGAAATAGCTATCGCGGCTTGGTGAAGATTTCTCCTCAAGCGAAGGGTGCGCGGAACTATTCGCAGTGCGACTCAATGCTGATTGGCGATCGTGCTCAAGCGAATACTTTCCCGTACATTCAGGTGCAGAACAATCAAGGCAAGGTGGAGCATGAAGCTTCGACCTCAAAGATCGGGGAAGACCAGTTGTTCTATTTTGCTCAACGCGGCATTTCTCCAGAAGATGCAATCTCGATGATGATTAGCGGTTTCTGTCAGGATGTGTTTAATCAGTTGCCGATGGAGTTTGCAGTCGAAGCGGATAAGCTTCTCAGCCTGAAGCTCGAAGGTAGTGTGGGTTAATTACTAGCGCGATCGACATGGCAGTTCACCCGTAGGATTGGATGTGCTGATTTCCAATCCTTTTAACTATGAAATCTAAAAGTGAAATCTAAAAGTCTTGATCGCGCCAAGACAGTATTGAAGTAGGACACAGCAGTTAGGAGGGAGCGCATGATTGTTGAAAATGGTGAAGTAATTCTGTCAGTTAAGAATCTAACTGCTGAGATTGATAGCACACCGATTTTGAAGGGCATGAATCTCGAAATTAAAGCAGGTGAGATTCACGCGATTATGGGCCCGAATGGATCGGGAAAAAGTACCTTTTCTAAGATTCTGGCAGGGCATCCCGCTTACACGGTGACAGGCGGAGAGATTTTGTTTCATGGGCAGGATCTACTCGAACTCGAACCGCATGAGCGGGCGACTTCGGGTGTGTTTTTGGCATTCCAATATCCACTAGAAATTCCGGGCGTGACGAATGTAGATTTCTTGCGCGTGTCATATAACGCGAAACGCAAGCAGGAAGGCTTAGAAGAGTTGGATGCGTTTGATTTTGATGATGTGGTGCATTCCAAATTAGAGTTACTCAAGATGGATGCAGGCTTTCTTTCTCGTAGCGTGAACGAAGGCTTTTCGGGTGGCGAGAAGAAGCGGAATGAAATTCTGCAAATGGCATTGTTAGAGCCAAAATTAGGCATTTTGGATGAGATCGATTCTGGTTTAGATATCGATGCGTTGAAAGTCGTTGCAAATGGTGTGAACGCAATTACGACATCAGAAAATGCAACGCTTGTGATCACGCACTATCAGCGCTTATTGAATTACATTACGCCTGATTTTGTTCACGTCATGGCAGATGGACGAATTCTGCTGAGTGGCGGTAAGGAACTGGCGCTAGAGCTTGAAGCGAAAGGGTATGACTGGGTTGTTGAAGGTGAAACGGTAGGTGCATGATGGTAGAAGTTTCAGCCGTTTCTGAAATTGGAAATTCAGGCACGATCGCAACCATTGATCGCGCCGCTTACTTCAACCAATTACTGAATTTACGCTCTCCCCATTCCAAATTTCAAGACATTCGCGATCGCGCTGCGGCATCGGTTCACGATCAAGCCATTCCCTCAACTCGCGACGAAGAATGGCGTTTTACAGACGTTTCTGATTTGTTATCGCTGTCGCTGAAAATTGCTGAACCTGCGAGTTTAAGCTTTCCGCAGATTGAAGCTTTTCTGCTACCAGAAACAGCGAATTCGCGATTAGTCTTTGTTGATGGCGTATTTGCGGCGGATTTGTCTGCGATCGACGATCTACCCGATGGCGTTGTTGTTAGCAATCTTGAAACAGTCCTGGAATTAATGCCAACTGTGAAAGACTACATTGCTAAACTTCCCGGAGAAGATGAAGTCTTCACCGCTTTGAACACCGCAAGCTTGACAGATAGCGCGATCGTCTTTGTGCCGAGAAACCAAGATGTTGAGGTTCCGATTCATTTGCTGTTTGTCTCAACTCAAGCGGAAGCGATCGTTCAACCACGTGTGTGTGTGATTGCGGAAACTGGAAGTCGAGTCACGCTAATCGAAGATTTTGTCAGCTTGACTGAGGGCGCATATTTCACCAATACCGTTACGGAGATTGCGATCGCAGAAAACGCAGAAGTTCGTCATACTAGAGTTCAGAGGGATAGCAATGCTGCCTTTCACATTGGTAGGACTGCTGTTTCGCAAGCGAGAGATTCTCGTTATTCCTGCACTGCTGTGAATTTCGGCGGCAGACTTTCTCGACACAATCTAGATGTCTATCAGACCGGAGAGCAGACCGAGACTACGCTAAACGGTTTGACCGTGATTGATGGCGATCGCATCGGCGATACACACAGTCTGCTATCGCTGAGTAAGCCGTATGGTGTGGGCAATCAAGTCCATAAGACCATTGCGAGCGATCGTGCCCATGCAATCTTTAATGGTAAGGTTTTCGTTCCTCAAGCCGCACAGCAAACCGACGCGAGACAGTTGAGCCGCAACTTATTGTTATCTCCGAAAGCGCGAGTTGATACCAAGCCTCAGTTAGAGATTGTTGCAGATAACGTCAAGTGTGCTCATGGTGCGACGGTTAGCCAGCTAGAAGACGACGAAGTGTTTTACCTCCAGAGTCGCGGTATTGATCAAGACTCAGCGCGTAAGCTCTTGACTTATGCTTTTGCGATCGAAATCATTGACCAGATTCCAGTTCCGACCTTGCGTGATCGACTCTCTGCATTCATTCGTTCCCAACACACCTAAGCCATGACTTTCCTGCAAGAAAAAACCCTCGCTGCTCAAGTGCGATCGGACTTCCCGCTTCTGAACGAGCGGATTCACGATAAGCCGCTAGTGTATCTCGACAATGCTGCGACTTCTCAGAAGCCGATCGCGGTTCTCGATGCTCTGCGCCACTATTATGAGCATGACAACGCCAATGTGCATCGCGGCGCACATACCTTGAGTGCAAGAGCGACTGATGCGTATGAAGCAGCGCGGGATAAAGTTGCAGCGTTTGTAAATGCAGCATCGCGGCAGGAGATTGTTTACACCCGGAATGCGAGTGAAGCAATCAATATTGTTGCCTATGCTTGGGGGTTGAATAATTTGCAGGCAGGCGATGAGATTGTTCTGTCTGTGATGGAGCATCATAGCAATCTGGTGCCGTGGCAGTTGATTGCAGCGCGAACGGGGGCTGTGATCAAGCACGTTCAGTTGAATGAATCGGAAGGTTTTGACTTTGAGCATTACAAGTCATTGCTCTCTGAAAAGACCAAACTGGTGTCGGTTGTCTATGTTTCCAATACTCTGGGCTGCATTAACCCGGTGCGTGAGATTTGCGCTGAAGCTCACAAGGTAGGAGCAAAAGTTCTGATCGATGCGTGTCAAGCGGTGCCGAATATGCCTGTAGATGTGCAAGCGATCAATTGTGATTGGCTCGTCGCATCCGGTCATAAAATGTGCGCTCCGACCGGAATCGGGTTCTTGTACGGCAAGCTGGACGTTTTACGATCGATGCCTCCGTTTTTCGGTGGTGGTGAAATGATTGCCGATGTGTATTTAGACCATTCGACTTATGCTGATTTGCCGCATAAGTTTGAAGCGGGGACTCCGGCGATTGCAGAAGCGATCGCGCTCGGTGCTGCGGTTGACTATCTCACAAATATCGGCATGGACAAGATCCGAGCTTACGAAGAAGAGTTGACGGCATACCTATTCCAGCGATTAGCAGAAGTTCCAAATCTGCGGATCTACGGACCCAAACCAGACGCGGCAGGCGGAGGACGAGCAGCCTTAGCTTCATTTACCGCCGGAGAATTGCATCCTCATGATCTTTCGACTTTGTTGGATCATGAAGGCATTGCGATCCGATCGGGACATCATTGCACTCAGCCGTTACACCGATTGTTAAATGCTCCGGGCACTGCTCGCGCTAGTTTGTATTTCTACAATACTCGCGAGGAGATCGATCGATTCATCGAAGCGCTGAAAGAGACGATCGATTTCTTTGGTGGGATTCTGGGCTAAATTGATTTTTTGAATTAAAAGCGCGATCGTTCTTGACTTGCGGCGATCGCGTTTTTAGTAGAGAATTTTTTGTAAATCGAGCGTAAATCCAGGCAAAATATCATCTGCCGAGATTGTTTTAGGAGCCTGCAATAGTTCTGTCGTTTTTCCAGGGCGGTAAACTTCAACGCATTGGTTTTGGCGATCGAGCAACCAACCTAACTTTGCTCCGTTTTCAATGTATTCGCGCATCTTCGCTTGCAGTTTTGGCAACGAGTCAGTTCTAGACCGCAATTCAATCACCACATCAGGACAAATGGGCGCAAATTTTTCCTGTTGTTCCGGCGTTAGGGCTTCCCATCGTTCTCGTCGAATCCAAGCTGCATCGGGAGCATAACTTGCGCCATTCGGAAGTGTAAACCCGCTGGAGGAATCGAAAACTTCTCCGAGTTGGGTTTGCTCATTCCAATTGTCTATTTGCGTTGTAATTTTAGTGTTGCGTCGTCCTGACTCGCTTCCAGTCGGCGGCATAATGATGATTTCTCCCAATGCTGTGCGCTCAAACTGCAAATCCCGATTGTCTTGGCACAGTTGAAAAAACTGGTCGTCTGTTAACGCAAGAGTCAACTTTATCGAAGCTTCAGGCGTTGTGAAGGTCATGGCACTTGCTGAACGCTGCTAGATTAATCGTAAGTGATTCGATCGTGATTTTGCTTATAGAAATATAGGGCGCGCCCCCTTGAGAAGCAAGCACGCACCTAGTCTCTTATTTCTGCTTTTCGCTTGGCAGACTGCCTTTAAGCTTACTACATCTATTTAGCTGAGCAGGTTGTGATGTAGAGCTTTGACATGGGCAATCTTCAGCAATCTTGTTATCGCGAGAGGAATCTCTTTCGGGCTGGTTAATAATTAGGTGTACTTCTGATTGTTATTAATGATGGTAGAACTATTATCTGAAGTTGTTTCACTGTTGTTAGCTTTACTATTGTTATCTCTAGTGACGTTACTGGAGTAGTTTTCGGAGTTGTGAATATTTTTATTAATATTTGCCGTGAACGTAAAGGCACCGCAAGCCATAACTGATACCGACGCAGCTATGAAAATATTTTTCAATTTTCTTTTCATTGTGGTTCTCGATTTTTCTCTCATATGGTCTAATCTCCTATTGTTTGGTGCTAACTTTGCAGTTCTCAACTTTCTTCTACAGTCTGATTCCGTACTGTTTGATATAAAATTTTGCTCGCATTCGTTATTAAACATTTTTCTCCATAAAACCAATATTAAACAGAAGCAGCCCTCGAAAGACAAAGACCTGGCTTATTCCAACCAGGTCTTCTTCTTATTCAATTGAAAAATCGACCTTTCTTTGGATCTAGAGCTAGATTAACCAGAATTTGCGGGATTGGGTTTGTAATTCGCAAATTAATTGCAAATTTATTTAGAAATCGAAATCAGCCATATCACTATCAGCGCCATCTTTCGGCTTATGTTTATCCACCACGCTACACCCGGTAAGCAGAACCATCGATCTTTCTTTGGATCTAGAGCCAGATTAACCGAAATTTGCAGAATTAATTTCGTGATTCGCAAATTAATTGCAAAATTGTTTAGAGATCGAAGTCAGCAGTCGAACATCAATCGTTCTGAGATTACGCGATCGCAAAATCTGTATACTGCCGAACGTCTGGTGGTTGAAATCCAAGCACAATGTCTGTCGCCGGAATTCCTGCTGTAAGTAAATCGTCTACAACGCATAAATCTGTCCAATCTTCTTCAACCCAAACCTTATCGTTTTTGATTCGGATGTAAATTGTGATGTGTCGAACTCTTTTTTTGTTTTGCCAACCCGATCGAAACCAGAGATACTGATCACGCTCCTCATCGAATGCCAGTAAGCTTTCGACTTCATCATCGGGAGAATGTGGAACTAGATTCTGATAACCAGTCAAAACTTGTTTAATAATCGTCCGGTACTGGATCAGTTTGTCCATTGCACAATGACCTCGTTTGTAGTGTCGATCACGATCAGGAAAATTTGGTTCTGCTCAATTATGGTTTGAATTGCTTTGAGCTGGAAGAAGCTGTTAAAAACTTCTTCACGAATTGCGAGATAGACTTGTCGATCAGGATCAGTAAGCGTGAGAAAACTACGATAGATAATGTACTGCCCCAGTGCAAGTTCTAAATCTCGAACTGGAGAAGGACTAATAAAGCTTTTAACCTCTACTGCAATTTTCCTAGCATCCCGTTCAGCCGCAAATAGCTTTGTTGCTGCCATATCTGCATAAACCTGAATTTCTTCGTATTCAATCGTCAGCGGATCTTTTGTAATTATCCAACCATCCTTGCTCAAAGCATTTTTCATCGCATCGTGATACAAATCTTTGGCAGGCATGGTTTACAGGTTTTTCTTGGTTTGTAGAAAGTTTTTGATAGCAAAAAGCGCGATCGCTCCCTTTCAAGAACGATCGCGCTTTCAGTTTTAGAGACTCAAATTAGTAATCGAAGTCGCCCATACCGCCGCCAGCACCAGCGCCAGCCGCAGCACCATCTTTCGGTTCAGGCTTGTCAACCACAATACACTCGGTCGTCAGCACCATTGCTGCGATCGAAGCCGCATTCTGAAGTGCAGAACGAGTCACCTTAGCAGGGTCAACGATACCTGCTTCGAGCATGTCAACGAATTCACCCGTTGCAGCGTTGTAGCCGACGTTGAATTCTTTCTCTTTGACGCGCTCAGCAATCACCGCACCGTTTTGACCTGCGTTTTCAGCAATTCTCTTCAGAGGAGCCGTCAATGCACGAGCCACGATTTGTGCGCCGATCAACTCTTCGCCGCTGAGGCTGCTCGATGCCCAGGATTCGAGATCCGGAGCCAAGTGAGCCAAGGTTGTACCACCACCGGGAACGATACCTTCTTCAACAGCCGCTTTGGTTGCGTTGATCGCGTCTTCAAGGCGGAGCTTACGATCCTTCATTTCGGTTTCGGTTGCTGCACCAACTTTGATCACTGCAACACCACCCGCCAACTTAGCCAAGCGCTCTTGCAGCTTTTCCTTGTCGTAGGAAGAATCGGTTTCGTCCATTTGACGGCGGATTTGCTCAACGCGAGCTTTCACTTGCGCTTCATTGCCTTCTGCAACGATCGT
Organism: Cyanobacteria bacterium FACHB-DQ100; assembly: GCA_014695195.1. NCBI lineage: Bacteria > Bacillati > Cyanobacteriota > Cyanobacteria bacterium FACHB-DQ100. Next base: position 27,831 of record JACJNW010000034.1, read on the forward strand.
CGTGTTTTCTTTAGTGATGGTGACACGACGCGCTTTACCCAACTGATCGAGTTTGGTGGTGTCGAGCTTCAGACCTGCATCTTCAGTGATCAACTGACCGCCCGTGAGAACTGCGATATCTTCGAGCATTGCCTTACGACGATCGCCGAATCCAGGAGCTTTCACCGCAGCCACGTTCAGCACACCGCGCAAACGGTTCACAACCAAAGTTGCCAGTGCTTCTTTCTCGATGTCTTCTGCAATGATGATCAGCGGACGACCTGCACGCGCCACCTGTTCGAGCACCGGAACGAGGTCTTGAACCAGGGTGATCTTCTTATCGGTGATCAGCAAGAACGGCTCATCCATCACTGCTTCCATCCGCTCGGTGTCGGTTGCGAAGTAGGGCGAGATGTAACCTTTGTCAAAGCGCATCCCTTCGGTGACTTCGAGTTCAGTCGTCATCGACTTGCCTTCTTCCAGCGAGATTACGCCTTCTTTGCCGACTTTATCCATTGCGGACGCGATCATTTGACCGACTTCTTCATCGTTTCCGGCAGAGATTGTACCGACTTGTGCGATCGCTTTTGAGTCTTCAACTGGACGCGCATGAGCAGCAATCTTGTCTACCAAGAAGGTTGTTGCTTTGTCCATGCCGCGCTTCAGCAGGATTGCGTTTGCACCTGCGGCAACGTTCCGCATTCCTTCTTTGACGATCGCGTGTGCCAAAACGGTTGCAGTCGTGGTTCCGTCTCCAGCCGCATCATTGGTTTTAGAAGCTGCTTGACGAATCAAGGAAACGCCCGTGTTTTCAACGTGATCTTCGAGTTCGATTTCTTTGGCGATCGTTACACCGTCGTTCACGATCTGAGGTGCGCCGAACTTCTTCTCCAGAACCACGTTGCGACCTTTAGGGCCTAGAGTGACAGCAACGGCTTCGGCAAGGATGTCCATACCGCGCTCCAGAGCGCGACGAGCGTTTTCGTTGTAGATGATGCGCTTAGCCATAGTGTGTTGAAAGCTTTGTAAGGTTTACAGAAAAGAGAGAGTCAAGAAAACTATGAAACGACTGCCAGAATGTCTTTTTCAGACAGCAAAACGTAATCGTCGCCACCGAGTTTGATGTCGGTTCCGGCATACTTGGAGTACAGCACTTTATTACCGACTTGCACTTCCATGGGCTGACGTTCGCCCTTCTCGTTGAGCTTGCCATTACCAACCGCTACGATTTCGCCAACTTGGGGCTTTTCTTTAGCGTTGTCGGGCAAGATGATGCCGCCTGCGGTTTTTTCTTCAGCTTCGCTCACTTTCACGAATACGCGATCGCCCAACGGTGTTACGGTGGACACGCTAAGAGAGATGGCTGCCATACAAATCCTCCAACAATCTAGATGAGCAACAAACGATCAAATACTTGCGGCTGAATACATGATTCAACCGGGTCGCCTGTCGGTTTTTTTCAACGTTTACCAGTCTACAGGCTTTTGGAGTTTTGAGTTAGCACTCTCGCTCCCTGAGTGCTAATTTAGCGAAGCCAGCGATCGAATGCAACTTTAGAAAGAGTACGGCTTACCGAACGAAGGGGTTGCGGAAGGAACGATGACGATTATCGGGCTGCTCAAGGTATTCTGATTGAGAGATTGCTGTTTTAAGGGTGTTATGCAAGTTCGAGCGGAAAGACTGGAAGATATCGAAGCAGTCCGTCGAGTAAATATTGCTGCGTTTGGGCAATCGGGAGAGGCAGATTTAGTCGATCGATTGCGCCCCATTACCCCAACCCTTTCCCTTGTTGCAGTTGCATCCGATCAAATTGTTGGGCACATCTTCTTTAGTCCAGTTGCGATCGACAACACTGCTCTATTTATTTTCGGACTTGCACCGGTCGCAGTTCTACCCAATTATCAGCGACAAGGCATTGGAACATTGCTGATTCAACAGGGTTTAACGGAGTGCGATCGCTTAGGCTGCAAAGCGGTTGTCGTGCTAGGTCATCCTGAATATTATTCGCGCTTTGGGTTTATTCCAGCTAAGCGTAAGGGATTGAGATGTGAGTACACAGTCCCAGATGAAGCGTTTATGGTGCTGGAGTTAGAAAGCGGTGTATTAGATAGCTGCGAGGGAATTGTGAGATATCGATCGGAGTTTAATGCTCTGGAATAATGATCTCAATAGGATTCAGTCAGCTTCTCGATAACTCACCATTGGGGTGATACATTCACGCTTGCAAGAATTTAAATTGGGTCAAAGTTCGTATCAGGAGCAATCTAATCATGCTGAGTGGTAGTGATACTATGCTTGACCAAGACTGGTTCGATCGTGGAAAAGAGGATGCCTGGGCGGGTCGATCGAAGAATCCCCCAGAGCATGACCCACAAGCCGCCAGTTTTTACGATCTGGGCTACAGCGAAGGAGAAATCGAACGTCCGCCCGTCAGCCTATCGCCTGATGTCGAAAGCCAACCTTAGAGCGCTTTCGTTGCCTTGAGCATGTGATACACAATCAACAATTGCGTCATGGCTAAGGGATAGCTCTGGATCATCTCGCCCGTGGTTCCCGATACCTTCCCGAGTTCAGTATCACCAGTCGGATTGCACACATTCGACAGTGCCGGAAGCTCATCGCAAATAAAGTGCTCTAGATCCACAACCTGATCTTTTGTTGCGTGTCCGTCAATCTCCAACACATCGACAGGTTTACTCATATCGCGATCGAGTCCCAATCGAATCGCTGATCGTGTGGGTGCGTCATCCCCAACCACTCGCGTCAGCTCCGGATGCGGAATCGTAGGACGTAGCACCAATTTCACATTTAAGTGACCATTCACATTCGGAGACGGCTCCGGTGGACAAAAGCTGACGACCATATCCGCCCAAGCCCGTTGCGGACGAATATACTCGGCTGAATCCGGTTCGCGCTTGCGTAACTCTTCTAAAACTTGCTCTTCGGTGTAACCCCGTTTTTGCGTATCGCGTTTAATTTTCCATTGCGCTCTCAGGGATTCTGGCGGCGCAAGGTATACCTTCACGTCATAGCAATCGCGGGCTGTACGAGTCGAATACCCTAGCAAGCCTTCGATAATGATGAAGCGATTCGGCTTGATATAGGTGGGGGCTTCAAACGTTCCAGTCTTGTGGCTGTAATTTGGCTTGAGAATGGGCTGACCCGATCGCAACAGCGCTAAATGCTGCTGCATAATGTCTAGATGATTACAGTCCGGGTGCAGGGCAGTGATGCCAATCTGAGCGCGTTGAGCGCGATCGTACTTGTGATAATCATCGGTGCAAATGATCGTTACGTTCTCTTCACCCAGCACTTGAGCAATTCCACGAGTTAGCGTCGTCTTCCCAGCCGCACTATCGCCAACGATACCAAGAATAATTGGGCGCTGTGACATGATCGCTTCTACACCTTCGAGAATTAGGTTTGACTCTAGAAACATCCTAAGCGGTGAGGGAATCTAGTTTTGCTCAAGAATCATTACGACTCCTCGAAGCGCAAATGGAGCGAACGAAAGCAATGCTGCATATTATATTTCCAATAGCCACTTTGAGGTATCATTGAGTAGAATCTATAACAACCCCGCTAAGATATATTTCGTCTTCTGTCTTTGTATTTAGTATCCTGAAAGCGGCGACTCCTCTTCACCTGAAGTTTTCCTGCCGCAGTCACTACACTCTACACCCTATGAAATTTTCAGTATTCCACACGCCCGAACTCACACCTGGACAAAACGCTGCTGATTGTGCGATCGCGATTGATGTACTGCGAGCAACCAGCACGATCGCGACTGCTCTGTTTGCTGGAGCGGATGCAGTTCATGTCTTCAGCGATATGGAGAAGCTCGTCCAAGAAAGCGAGGCGCTACCCCCGGAGAAGCGTTTACGGGCAGGAGAACGAGGCGGAAGTAAGGTAGAAGGCTGCGATCTCGGTAACTCGCCGCTCGACTGTACGCCCGATTTGATGAGCGGAAAACAACTGTTTATTAGCACCACAAACGGAACTCGCGCCCTCCAGAAAATTCAAGCTTGTCCGACTGTATTGGCAGCGGCATTGATTAATCGTCACGCTGTCGTGAAATATCTGGTCGAGCATCAACCCGAAACGGTTTGGATCGTCGGGGCTGGCTGGGAAGGATCATTCGCGCTCGAAGATACCGTCTGTGCGGGTGCGATCGTGCAAAGCGTGGCGGATCAACTGGGCTGCCCGCTCGAAGATTTGGTCGGTAATGATGAACTGGTTGGCGCGGTTTCGCTTTACCAACAGTGGCAAGATAACTTGCTGAGCTTGATGTATCACGCAAGCCACGGTAAGCGATTGCTGCGGCTGAACTGCATGGAAGATCTGAAATATTGTTCAACGCTCGATTCGCTCGATGTTTTGCCGATTCAAGCTGAGATTGGAACCTTGGTAAAGCATCAAGCGTTGGTGCGTCCACTGCTTGACCGAACGCTCTCTAATGCTGCTTCGAGATAACTCTTTCAAGCATCTCTAAACAACCATTTAGCCCCCCTAAATTCCCGATTTTGCAGGATTTAGGGGGGCTAATTCGTTCACGATCGCGGCAATTTTAAGGGTAAGGGTCTCAAGTTGCAACCTTGGTATCGACATTCAACAGTTCCGCGATCGCTTGATGTTCTGCGGCGGGATGTCTTGGCACTTCATGACGCGCATCGGTGATCAGCCAGTCGAGTGAAGCGGCTTGGACATCGATCGTTGCGCCTGTCTTGTCTACACAGAACCGCCCGAAGACCAGCTTATCGACCAATCGCACTCCTGGCCCTAAACGCGACCATTCAAAAATGACACTGTTATCCACGGTCGCACCGCTACAAATCCAGCAGTTATGTCCAATCATTGCAGGGCCTACAATTTTCGCGCCGTCCTCGATACAAGTCATGCTGCCAATGTAAACCGGGCCTTGAATATCCACTTTGTCCCAATTGACTGACACATTTAGCCCCGTGTAAATTCCCGGAGCCACTTCACGTCCTGGGATCGGAACATTTTTGATTTCGCCTTTGAGAACGCCGCGAATGGCTTGCCAATAATCTGGAACTTTGCCGATATCGACCCATTCAAAATCCATCGGCAATCCATAGAACGGTGCATTCATTTCCACTAGCTTCGGAAATAACTGGCTACCGATATCAAACTCAACACCGGATGGAATGTAGTCTAGAACTTCGGGTTCAAAAATGTAGATCCCGGTATTGATATTCGTGCTTAAGGCTTCTTCAACCGATGGTTTTTCCTGAAATGCCTTGATTCTGCCGTCTTCGTCGGTTACAACTACACCGTAGCTTGGAACTTCTGATCGATCGACCGTTTTCATAATCACCGTCGCGATCGATCCTTTCTCCCGATGCCACTTCACTGCTGCTGTGAGATCCAAATCGATTAGAGCATCGCCACAAAGTACCACAAACGTATCGTCAAAGAAGGGGGAGAAGTCTTGAATGCGCTTCATCCCGCCTGCTGAGCCGACTGCCTCGCCCACAAGATCTCCGTCTACGATCCGACCCTCAAACGAATAGCCAATCTGGACACCGAAACGCTGCCCATCTTTGAAATAGCTTTCGATCTCATTCGCCAAATGGCTCACATTCACCATGATTTCGTCGAAGCCGTGTTGACGTAGCAACTCCAGCAAAAACTCCATCACTGGTTTTTGCAGGATCGGAATCATCGGCTTAGGAATCGTGTACGTAATTGGTCGAACCCGTGTGCCTTTCCCAGCCGCCAGAATCATGGCTTTCATAAATTGTTTGTCTCCAACCCTACGCCGTCAATGTTCATACGATCGCACACTATAACTGGACAATTTCGCGCCAAACTCGCTTCAATCACAAGCCCCTAGAGCGCGATCAAGCTCTAGAAGCCCAAAGATTATGTCAACCCTACCGTATCCCGTTTGATCTTGAATTCGTCTGAAAGTTCAGTTTTTCTCCAAGATGTTCTGAAAGCGCGATCGAGTTCAGAAAACTCTCTTGCATTATCGCTGATCGCTCCAGCGTTCTAACAGTGCAAATGTTTTAGAGCTTTGGTTTTGCGATCGAGTCTGTCACTTTGTGAGCGATCAACTTCGCCTGGGTCAATTTGAAATTTGGCATAAGCGCAGACAGCATCGCCATTCTACAGATTATCTTTCGAGTGTTGGCATGTTCGTGTTTATACGGGGGAAAGTTCAAGATCATGCAAAGTTAATACAAAGTTTCTGTAAAGCGCCAGGATTTCGTGAACGATTTGGCTGTTTCAGAAATCGAATCAATCAGCAGTGTAGGAATTACTAAGGCTTAGAATTCGCTCAGGGAAATGGCTCCAAAGACGGAGAAGAAACGCAAGATCTGACCGTGGACATATTCAGTTATGGCACTTGGGCAGTAAACATCAGCGGGGTAAGTCGGTAAGTTTAGTTCATAGACATGGTGAGGATGGTATGAACGGTCGGACTTTTTTAGATGGCAAGCAATCGAAACAACGAACTGTGAATGTGGGTCGTGCGAATGCGGTGAGTCGTCGCTCTCTGAAAGCCGATCGCTCATTGCCCAAAAAGTCCACCCGTTCGCAAACGGTCTGGCTTGATCCCGTTGCTCAGGATCGCTTACTGCGCCAGCAATCCCTGACGGATGCGAAACAAGGTCACTATCTCGAAGCGATCGCAGGTTTGACCATTTTGATCGATCGCAATCCTGAAAATGCAACCGACTACAATAATCGCGGGTTGGTGCATTTCCAGTGTGGGCATTTGGATGCAGCGATCGAAGACTATAACAAGGCAATTCGCCTCAATTCTAAACTTGCGAGTGCCTACAACAACCGCGCTAATTACTACGCCTCTCAGGGGCTTTTAATCGAAGCGATCACAGATTACGATCGAGCAATTGATCTAGATCCGACCAATATTCGCGCTTGGCTGAATCAGGGAATTACGTTTCGCGATCTCGAACTGTATTCGCAGGCGATCGAGAATTTTGAACAGGCGCTGCAAATTACGCAACTGCTTTCCTCGCCGCTGAATGATCACTCGGTGCTAGAGGCACATCTCTACGGAGCGCGGGGTCGGGCACATCATTTAGCAGGCGACTGGAATTTTGCGATCGCGGATTATTACCGCGCCCTAGAGCGCATCCCGGAAGCTGACATTGCGGAAAAGAGATTGCGGATGCAGGTCAATCGCTGGATGCAGGAATTGACGAATTAGATTCGACTGAATAGCGAAACCATAAATGCGAAGGCAATAAAGACGATCGCAGTTCCAATCAGGTCTGTTTTTCGCCCAGAATCGCGGAAGGCAGGCTGTAGCCAGAAATTCAACTGTTTTGTAATCTGCGGCATCACTGCCCAGGTGAGTAGCGAAGAAATGATGATATTGTTGACCAGCGTAACGACCGCAGGTGACCACGATTGCAGCGATTTTAACCAATCATAGGTCGAAAACAGTTTTATCTGGATCATCACCAGCGGGTAAAGTCCTAAGACAACTGCCAGCACTTGTTTCCAGGGGGGCGCTCCTAAACTCGATCGCTCCTCACCTGCCTCGGTTGAGAACCATCCTTCTAATCCAGTGGTAAACGATTTGAACTTATAAGTTTCAAAGATCTGTTGCCCCGATTCGATCAAGTGTTCACGATTGTCAGAACTCAGCCAATCATTCAAGTGATGGGGCGTATCGAAATGAATGATTGAATACCATTTCACCACACCATTTGCACATTGCAACGGCGGACACAGATCATGTCTGAGAAACCCTGAATGACGTTTAGCAGCCTGCTCCAGTGACCGAATCCATTTGCGAAACGCTGCTTTGTTACCGTTAGGAACGATGAATTCTAGAACAACTGTGGAGTAGAAAATGCGATCGTCGTGGTTAGGGCTGAGCATGCGTTTAGTGTGCAAGATTTGAGTAGTTTTAAGATCGTTCTCAACGGACGGACATTCTGTCTATGAATAATGGTGCAGAAGCAACTCAATCGCAGCGTGAAACGATGCAAGCTCAACCAGAAGTTAAAGCGTTCAGCTTAGAACAGCACCAGAAACAGCTACAAACGATCGAATTCCAAACCTACGCAAAATCTGTATAAGTGAGATTGCTAAAGCGATTGCTAACATCAACTTTAAAGTTATCAAGAACTTCATACGAAGCTGAATTATCGAGTGTTGAAATTAGTTCACGTCAATTTGCACGATAGTACAAAGCTATGGCAATCTCTCTAAAGGTATATTTATTGTCTCAAATTTGCTCATAGCCTGATAAAGCCATTAGACTGATTTTCAGTCTGGTTCTATATTTCTAGATAAAAAACTAGGGTTATTTGCTGCGGAATGATATGAATTTTTATAATTCTATGATGTCGCCTTCAATTATGAGTGACGGTGTGCATGAGTGATGCTGTTTCGATTCAAGCTTTCGATCATTTAGAACTTTATGTCGGCAATGCAAAACAAGCTGCGATGTTTTACGACCGCGCTTTTGGCTTTCAGTCGATCGCCTATCGAGGACTCGACACTGGAACCCGTGATGTTGCCTCCTATGTCATGCAGCAAGGCGAAATTCGCTTAGTGTTGAGTTCTGCGCTTGATTCAGATCATCCGATCGCGCTTAAAACTGCTAAGCACGGCGATCATGTTGCGATTATTGCGTTGAGGGTGATGGATGTTGATCGAGCTGTTGCAACCAGCATGGCACGGGGCGCTCTGATAGCAGTGCCAGTGACCGAAGAATCAGACGAAATGGGAACTTATCGCTATGCTGCAATTTATGGATATGGCAATACGCTGATTAAATTTGTGCAACGCGATCGTTACCACGGCGTTTTTGCTCCAGAATTTGTTCCACGTCTAACTCAATCTCATACAGATGCTGGATTAATCAAGATTGACCACATTGTTGGGAACGTTGAGAAAGGACAAATGAATCGCTGGGTAAAGTTTTTTGAGAACGTTTTAGGATTAAGTCTATTAATACAGTTTGATGATAAAACGATTACAACCGAGTATTCTGCACTCACTTCCTCTGTAATGCAGAATGCCACAGGTACGATCAAACTTCCCATTAACGAACCTGCGATCGGCAAAGGAAAATCTCAAATTCAAGAATTTCTAGAATACAATCACGGCGCGGGAGTTCAGCATGTCGCTTATCTCACTCACAGCATTGTTGATACGGTGACGAAGCTGAAAAATCTAGGAATTGAGTTTCTCAGCGTTCCCCGATCGTACTATGCAGATTTAGAAGCGCGAATTGGCAAGATTGATCAATCGATCGACCAATTAGCCGAACTGGGAATTTTAGTCGATCGCGATCGTGAAGGCTATTTGCTGCAAATTTTCACCCGCCCTGTGCAAGATCGCCCGACCTTATTTTTTGAAATCATCGAACGGCACGGAGCGCAAGGGTTCGGGGAAGGAAATTTCAAATCGTTGTTTGAAGCGATCGAGCGGGAACAAGCCTTACGCGGAAATCTTTAGAAACTGCGATCGGTGGGTGTTTCGTCGATTGTATTCTCTAAACTAGATCCCAGTGATTGAGAGCTACCAGCATGACCGATACGACACTTTCCTACGACGTAGAACAAGCGGTAAGAGAGCGCTATGCAGCAGGCGCACAGCAACCTCAAGCCTCGCTTTGCTGCCCAACGGATGGTTATGATCAGCGCTATTTGAAAATTTTGCCGCAAGAAATCATCGAGAAAGACTATGGCTGTGGCGATCCCACTCGCTACGTAACCCCCGGCGAAACGGTCGTTGATCTGGGTTCTGGAGCCGGAAAAAACTGCTACATTTTGGCACAAAAAGTCGGCGCCGCCGGGAAAATCATCGGTGTGGATATGAACGATGAAATGCTCAGCTTGTCACGCAAATATATTGCGCCAATAAGCGAGAAGCTAGGCTATGAGAATGTCGCATTTGTGAAAGGCAAAATTCAAGACCTAGCGCTGAATCTAGACCTGGTACAACAGTGGTTAGAACAGCATCCCATCCATTCTGTAGACCAGGTTGCGGCGTTTGAGACAGAGTGCGATCGCTTACGTCAAACTCAACCCTTAATTGCAACAGATAGCGTTGACGTTGTAATTTCCAATTGTGTTCTCAATCTTGTTCGTCCTCAAGATAAAAAACAATTGTTTCAAGAGATTTTTCGTGTTCTCAAGCGTGGTGGACGCGCTGTAATCTCAGATATTGTTTGTGATGAAGCTCCGACCGAGAAGATTTTGAACGATCCGGAACTGTGGAGCGGCTGTATTGCGGGTGCATTCTGTGAAAATGAGTTTCTCGAAATGTTTGAGCAGGCGGGATTTTATGGAATCGAAATTCTGGCGCGTCAGACTGAGCCGTGGCAGGTCATTGATGGCGTGGAGTTCCGATCGCTCACCGTTCAAGCGTTCAAGGGGAAACAAGGCGAATGTTGGGAGCGCAATCAAGCTGTAATTTATCGCGGCCCTTGGAAGTCGGTGCAAGATGACGACGGACACACCCTCTATCGGGGTGAACGCATGGCAGTGTGCGATAAAACGTTTCAAATCTACACCAATTCCAAGGGTGCTTATCATTCTGATATCATTCCGATTCCGCCGCGTGATTCAGTTTCATTCGAGGTAGCAAAACCATTTGATTGCTCTAGCGATACCTTTCGTGATCCGCGTGTGACTAAAGGTGCAGATTATCGCGAAACGATCGACCAATCCAATGGCGACTGTAGCTCTTCAAGCTGCTGTTAATCTTGTTCAAATACCTTCCCCAACGCGGCAGGTGGCGTACTCCGAATCAGTTCTGAAGCCGTGTTGTCGATCGGGGAAGGTAATAGTTTTAGCAATCGCTCTAACCAATCGCTCGAAGTTAAAACCAACAATAGAATCATCAATAGAAATGGCGCAACGGTAAACACTTGAGTCGGAACATCTGGAATCGTACTTTGAGCCACGCCCGCCAGCGATTGCAAAATGCCAAATAAATAACAGCTAATTGCAACTCTGAGCGGATTCCAGCCGCCAAAAATGACGATCGCTAACGCAATCCATCCATATCCGGCTGTATGCAACTGACTCCATCCCGCCTTAAAATTTAGCGAGAATGCTGCCCCAGCCATTCCCATCATTGCGCCCCCGATCAGCGTGTAAATATAGCGCATTAAAACGACATTCGTTCCTCTCGCAAATGCCGCATTCGGTTGTTCTCCGATCGCTCTTAACATCAATCCAGCGCGAGTCCGGTAGAAATAAATCCAAACGAGCGCGATCGCCAAATAGCTGAGATAAACGAGCAAATCACTCTGAAAAAACAACTGCCCCATCAATGGGATATCCTGCAATAGCGGCAACCGAAAACTCGGAACCGTTGGCCCCGGAATTCGCACAAATGGATTTCCAAGAAACGACGACAAACTTGCACCCAACAGCGTCAACACAAACCCGATCGCCACTTGAGACTGTTTCAGAGTCAGCGACCCAAATGCCACAATCAGCGCGATCGCCGCTCCGACCAATCCCGCTCCCACAAATCCGATAATTAAGCTTGGAACCGTTCCGGTCGCTTCGAGCGTTTTCGCGATCGCAAATCCCGTCATCGCACCCATCAAGATTGTGCCTTCTGCCGAGAGGTTAATTACTCCCGCTCGCTCTCCGATCGTTTCTCCGAGCGTAGCAAAGACTAAAGGCGTTGAAGTGGCGATCGCTGTTGCAAAAATCGGAATTAGTTGAGCCGCATCCATAATCAAAAAAGCTTTGAAACCGCGTAGATTTGCTTACTCTATCAAATGTCACCCGTCGGCAAGGTAAAAAATTTAGCTTCTTTTCAGACTTAACTAAACTGCACTTTTTCGTAGATATCGGCAATTAACAATGTGGCTTCAACCGGTAGCTCCGCTCCCCGTAGGGTTCGCAGTTGAATTTCTGTATCTGATTCTGATCAATCAGAAGATACTTTTGAAGTGATGGAATCGATTGATACAGCTTGAATTTATCTTCTCGATCGAACTCTTCCGTCGAATCTGAGAGTACCTCAATAACGACTTGTGGATTGGACACAGTTGTTTTGTGATTGAGAGAATATTCAGGCTCTCCAGCAATCACCATAAGATCGGGATAGCGAAGCTTTTGGGAATTTGGAATCCAAACCTTCACATCTCAAATGAAAACTTCAAAGTTCTGTCCTTTCAATCCAATGGCCAGAGCAGTACACAAATTTCGGCAGATTCTATTATGATTTGTCGTTCCGCCTGTCATTGTGGTAATCACTCCGTTATCGTATTCACTTCTAAATTCAGTAGTTGCTTCTAAATCTAAGTATTCTTCTGGTGTGTAGAGGCGCTGTTCTTGTGCAATAGCTCAATTCATTAAAAATTCTCCCATTCATGCTTAAAGAGAATGCCTGCCAAACAGCTTGAATTCCTTCAAACTATCGAGCAGGCATCAAATTTTGATTCAGATTGATTTAGAACAATCCGAGGGTCAGACCTTGGCTTACCGGGAAGATTGCGCCAATTCCGAGCCACATCGTTACGAAGGTTCCAAACAGAAATACCGCCATCGCAACCGGACGACGGAAGGGATTTTGGAACTTGTTCACGTTTTCGATAAACGGAACGGCGATCAAGCCTAGAGGTACAGAACCCATCAACACGACACCCAAGAGTTTGTTCGGCACCAGGCGCAGAATGTTGAATACGGGGTACAGATACCACTCAGGTAGAATTTCGAGCGGCGTTGCAAATGGATTTGCAGGCTCACCGTTCATAGCAGGGTCAAGCACTGCCAAACCGACGCAAAGCGCGATCGTGCCCAAAATCACGACCGGGAAAATATACAGCAAATCGTTGGGCCAAGCAGGTTCACCGTAGTAATTGTGACCCATACCTTTCGCCAACTTTGCACGCAATTGAGGATCGCTAAGATCCGGCTTTTTAATCGTTGCCATTTAACAAAGGTTCTCCTTAACTCTAGAGATCAGCTAAACACTTTTGAATTCGAGACTTTAAGCTTATCTTAAGCGCAATTCTAAAGTCCCGAATCCAAAAATTCCTTACAACGGACCTGAAATTCCTTGCTTTCGGATCATCAGGAAGTGCGCCAACATAAAGACGGCGATCAACCAAGGTAAGACAAAAGTGTGAGCGCTGTAGTAGCGAGTTAAGGTCGATTGACCGACGCTTGCACCACCCCGCAGCAAATCTGCAATCAGGGTTCCAACAACGGGAATCGCTTCAGGCACACCCGACACGATTTTCACCGCCCAGTAGCCCACTTGATCCCAAGGCAGCGAGTAGCCAGTCACACCGAAAGAAACGGTAATGACGGCAAGAACGACACCCGTTACCCAGGTCAACTCACGCGGCTTTTTGAAGCCACCGGTGAGGTATACGCGGAACACGTGCAGAATCATCATCAACACCATCATGCTGGCAGACCAGCGGTGAATGGAGCGAATCAGCCAGCCAAAGTTGACTTCGTTCATGATGTACTGAACGGAAGAAAATGCTTCGGCAACGGTTGGCTTGTAGTAGAAAGTCATTGCAAATCCAGTCGCAAACTGGATCAAAAAGCAAGTCAGCGTAATGCCGCCCAAGCAATAGAAGATGTTGACGTGGGGAGGCACGTACTTGCTGGTTACGTCTTCGGCAAGCGCTCCAATTTCGAGGCGCTCATCGAACCAGTCATACACATTTGCCATAAAGCAAGCGTTCCTAAAGATGATTGCTGTTCATAAAAAATGTAACACATCCATAAGGCGGATTTCTTGGCACGAAGAGGCAATTTATCAGGGTTTTTGCCGATTTCGTAGGGGTTTGACCAGCGATCGGTAAGCTTAAGCCTTTGTGAAGAATAATTTCGTTTCGCAAAACTTTTGTCGGATTTGGTCTTCTCTGGCAAAGTGAATCATACTGGGATTTTGCTCCTTCAAATTGCTGGATTTAGCGCTACTATCGATCGCTATGGAAAAACGATTCATTTGGCTTCGCTCACTGACAATCATTGGATTGTCGATCGCGGCTGCGCTCTTGTTGATGGCAGCCCCTGCAACAGCGCTGACCGAGGAGCAGAAGTTAATTAACGAAGTGTGGCGAATTATTGATCGGGCGTATGTTGATCCGACGTTCAATCATAAGAATTGGTGGGCGCTACGAGAGAAGTCTCTGAAGCAATCGATGCCGAATCGAGAAGCAACGTATGGCGCGATTTCGCAGATGCTGGCGGTGCTGGATGACCCGTTTACCAGGCTATTAAAGCCGGATCAGTATCGCAGTCTGCAAACGAGTACGTCCGGTGAGTTGACGGGTGTCGGATTGCAGATTGCGCTGGATGTGGAAACGAAGCGACTGAAGGTGATTTCGCCGATCGTGGGCTCTCCTGCTGCAAAGTCCGGGATTCTTGCAGGGGACAAGATTCTAAAAATTGATGATGTGACCACCGAAGGACTGAGCCTTGATGAAGCTGCCGAAAGAATGCGCGGTGTTGTGGGGAGTCATGTCACTTTGACGATCGCTCGCGAGAATGGAGGTGAGCGCGAGTTTGACTTGGTGCGCGATCGCATTGAGGTGAATCCAGTAATTGCAGAGTTGCGTCCACAAGCCGATGGATCAAAGATTGGGTATTTGCGATTGAGCCAGTTTAACGCGAATGCAACGATGGAAGTGGCTCATGCGATCGCAAAACTGGAGCGCGATGGAGTCGATCGCTATGTTCTCGATCTGCGAAACAATCCGGGTGGACTGCTGAATGCGGGAATTGAAATTGCGCGATTGTGGCTGAATGAGGGCGAAATTGTTTATACCGTGAATCGCCAAGGAACGATCGGCAGCTTTGAGGCGACAGGCAAGGCATTAACTCAAGATCCGCTGGTCGTGCTCGTCAATCAAGGGACTGCCAGTGCGAGCGAGATTTTGGCGGGAGCGCTGCAAGATAACGGACGGGCGACGATTTTGGGTGAAAAGACCTTTGGGAAGGGCTTGATTCAATCGCTGTTTGATTTATCAGATGGTGCAGGGTTGGCGGTGACGGTTGCGAAGTATGAGACACCCAATCATACGGATATTAACCGTTTAGGAATTCAGCCCGATCGCATTGTGCCTCTGGATCAGTCGATGACGATCGAGCAGATTGGAACACCGTTGGATAAGCAGTATCAAGCGGCGATCGATATGTTGTCTGAGACTTCTCTTGTGGCAGGAGCGAAGTGAGCTTTGAGCGCGTCTATCATGATCCGCTGCATGGAGCGATCGCGCTGAACTGGAGCGATTCGACTGAGGCGCTTTTGATTCAATTGATTGATACTCCTGCGTTTCAGCGATTGCGGCGGATTCGGCAGTTAGGCCCTGCCAGTTTGACGTTTCATGGGGCAGAAGGGTCAAGATTTACGCATTCATTGGGCGTGATGGCGGTGGCAAGACGGGCGTTTGATCGCATGGCGCGGGATTATCCACAGCTTGCGCCGCATCGAACAGTGTTGCTGTGTGCAGCGTTGCTTCATGATATCGGGCATGGTGCGTTTAGCCATACGGCTGAGGAAATTTTTGGCAGCGATCATGAGGTTTGGACGCGGCGGATTGTGCGGGAGTCGGAGCCGATTCGGGAATTGTTCGATCGTGTTTCGCCAGATTTTATTGATCAAATTGAAGCAGTTTTACTGAAGAAATATCCGCTGCCGTTGATTTGGCAGTTAGTTTCGAGCCAGTTAGATTGCGATCGCATTGATTATCTAATGCGAGATAGTTACTTTACTGGGGCATCTTACGGGCGGATTGATCTCGATCGAATTTTGATGGCGTTGCGATACGATCCGGTGACGCAGCAATTAGTGGTTGCGCGTAAGGGAATGGCGGCGATCGAGCATTATTTGATCGTGCGTTATTTTATGTATGCTCAGGTGTATAACCATCGTAAAAATGTGGCGGCAACTTGGGTATTGTTGAAGGTGTTTGAGCAGGCAAGATCTCAATTCAAACTTGGTAACTTGAATGCGGATCAGAACGTAAAAGCTTGGCTAAATCAAGAGTGTAATCAAATTGGGTTAGCGCAATATTTAGCTACAGATGATGGAACGTTTATCTATCATTTACAACAGTGGCAAACGCACGAGGATGCAATTTTGGCGGATTTGTCTCGACGTTTTCTTAACCGAGATTTGCTGAAGGCTTTGGATATTTCGCAGTTGGAGGAGAGCGATCGAGCGTTATTGCTAGAAAAGGCACAATATTGGACAGATCAGGCGGGATTTGATTCGTCAGTCTATTGCGGTTTAAGAATTGCTGTGAAGCGGGGATATACGCTGTACGATCGTGGAATTAATATTCAAACAACGGCTGGATTGCGAGAAATTGGAGAGCTTTCGGCACTGGTGCAAACGTTGACTCAGCCGATTCAAAACGTTTGGTTGATTTATCTGCGTGAGATTGATACAAAAGTCAAAAACTTTGTAGAGAAAACGAGCTTGTCACTTTGAGTAAGATATTGATCGCTCCACTATCGATCGAATCTTACTCACCCGCTCCTGATATTCCGTTTCACTCAGCACCGGGATTGTCTGATCAACCGCAACATCTTCAATTTCAATCCACGATCGACATCCACCATAAGCTTCTTGATATGCAATCTTTTGCGGTTGCGGCAAGCGAAACACTCGCAGCAACAGTAAATACAACGGCGATCGCGGCTTCCACTTCAATCGCTCTTCGACAAATCGATCGTTCCAAATGTGAAACGGCAGCAACGATCGCACCACATCCGCATCACTCACTTGAAGCACATCAGTAATATCAGCGATCGAACTTATCTCAATCGTTTCGGGATGCCAACCGGATTCGACTCGATCGACTAAATTCGGTTGCTTGAGTAAGGCAGGGTCTTGATGCTCGTAGGTTGGATATAGTAACACTCGACGAAATGGCACCTCAAATCGTCCCTTCTCCTCGCGAATCCCACCTTTGCGAAGCAGCAAAATTGTTTCTCCCTGCTCCAAAGCTTTAATTGCGATCGACCATTCCTTGAGTGCCTGCTGCATAACTGTTTTATCTCGGTAAATCTAGCGTTGAGAAAAACTCTAAGCACACCACGAAAAACGGAAACATGATTCCTGCAAGTCCAATCCAACCACCAAACTGCCCAATGAGCGAAGATAGCTTTTTTCTGGGTTGATCGCCTACCTGTGCCACAAACTGAGAACTCATACTCACTAACGCCGCCCCACCCAAGCCAAACGGGAGACTCAGCAAAAACCACGTTCTCAGTCTAGCGCCCGGATTAATCAATCCAAGCGTGGGAAATAGCACAAAACTGACCGCCTCTACCACAAGCCACAGCCCTAGAGCTGTCAGCAAATCTTTCTTTTGCAGGTCGTCAAAGGAAAAGTTACTCATCGTCTAACCTTAAGGGTTTCTCAATCTTTGGGTAGTAAAACATCACGATCGCATTTCTTAGAATAAAGATGACTCAAAAGTTCGGAGCGATGAGAAATGACCCCTCACGATTTATTGATGCTGGTTGTGATGCTAATCCCTGGGATCTTGCTTTCTGTGGCAATTATGGCAACGTTTGCGGCGGGTGGCTAATTTATTTCAGCCCGATTTCGGCAAGTCGCTGCTGTAGATATTTGCCTGCGGTGATTTTAGGGAATTTGATAGTGCCGCCTGTACGATCGATGCAGCCCTGAAGCGGCGTAAGATCGGTTTTGCTGGTGGGATGCACAAAAAATGGCATCGAAAATCGGCGAGATCGATCTCCCGGATTCACAACACGATGAGTTGTACTTTTGAGTAATCCATTGGTGAGTTGCTGCAACATATCACCGCTATCGACAATGATTTGACCTTCAACATTCGGAATTGCTCTCCAAGTTCCGTCACGCTGTAAGAGTTCTAACCCGCTTTCGGTTGCTTCACACAGCAAGGTAATTAGATTGATGTCCTCGTGAGGAGCCGATCGTAAGCTTGCAGGATCAGCATTCTGTGGAATAGGTGGATAGTGAATAATTCTCAGAATAGTATCAGCATTGATCGTCGTATCGCTGAGAAACGATCGCGGCTCTTCCAGATATAAGGCACAAGCTTCGAGTAGTTTCACCGCACAGTGTTCGAGTTGGGCGTATAGCTGGTTCATGGTCGATCGAAACTCAGGAACTTCGATCGGGTCAAGATTCAGGAGATGATTTTCGCGTCCAACGTGCCAAAATTCTTTGAGATCCGGGACAGGATAATCTTTCGCGTGTTCTTTGCCAAGTCGCGTAAATCCTCGCTGTCCATTCAGGCTCGGATCTTCGTAGCGTAATTTCACGTCTGCGGGTAGCTTGAAGAATGCTTCGGCGAGCTGATAGGCGCGTTGAATTAGGGTGCGATCGACCCCATGATTGATCAAGGCAAAAAAGCCAATGTCTTCTAAAGCCTTGCCGATCGTCAAAACGAAATTCTGTTGCTGAGCTGGATCGTCGGATAGAAAGGATTGGAGATCAGCGATCGGAATGGGTTGTTTCATCTTGTACTTTCTCCATTGAATCAGCGAATTGCATGACTTAATTTTGCATTTGCTGAATCAAGTTGAGAAATTCTGTGATCAAGATCAGAAATTCCGCATCAAGTTGAGAAATTCCGTGATCAAGATCAGAAATTCCGCGATCGAGTTGAGCAATTGCATGACTTGATTCTGCATCTGCTGAATCGAGTTGAGCAATTGCGTGATTGAGTTGAGCAATTTGTTGTTGATTAAATCGACAAATCTCGGTGCGTAAACGGTTTCGCATTTGCGCCCGAATAGGTTGCCGCAATTTGTCCATCCCCGACTAATTGATATTTGTAAGTCACCAATCCTTCAAGCCCAACCGGGCCTCGCGGCGGCATTTTCTGTGTACTGATTCCAACTTCTGCTCCAAACCCATATCGAAAACCGTCGGCAAATCGCGTCGAACAGTTGTGATACACGCCTGCTGCATCAACTTGATTCATAAACAACTGTGCAGTTTTTACATCTTCAGTCACGATCGCATCGGTGTGTTTTGAGCCGTAAGTATTGATATGTGCGATCGCGTCTTCGGTTGAATCAACAATCTTAATCGCCAGAATTAAATCACTGTATTCTGTTGACCAATCTGCCTCGGTTGCTGCTGCAATGTTCAGAATTTCGCGAGTGCGTTCATCTCCGCGCAGTTCTACATTCTTGGCTTGAAATGCTGAAACCGCTTCGAGCAGAAATTCCGACGCGATCGCAGAATGCACTAACAACGTTTCGATCGCATTGCAAGCCGCAGGATATTGCGTTTTAGAATCGACTGCAATGTTGATCGCTTTTCCAATATCGGCAGCACGATCGACGTACAAATGGCAGATTCCATCAGCATGACCTAACACCGGAATCCGCGTATTATCCTGCACAAATTTCACGAACGAATTTGATCCGCGTGGAATAATCAGATCCACATATTGATCGAGTTTCAATAACTCCAGTGTTTCCTCGCGTGTTGTCAGCAATTGCACAGCAGCCGGATCAATTCCCGCATTGGTCAATCCCTGATGAATGGCTCTTACTAATGCTTCACACGATCGAATCGCTTCTTTCCCACCTTTGAGAATGACTCCATTCCCCGACTTAATCGCAAGGCTCGAAATCTGCATCACCGCATCCGGTCGCGCCTCAAAGATCACGCCCAACACACCCAGCGGACAAGTCACCCGCTTGAGGATCAAACCTTCATCTAGTTCACGATGAATCTGAACGGCTCCGATCGGATCGGCTAATTTACCAACATCGCGCACTCCCACGATCGCGCCCTTCAATTTCGCTTCATCCAACTTCAACCGCGCATACAGCGCCGAAGAAATTCCTTCTGCCTGTGCTGCCTCACAGTCCGCCGCATTTGCCGCCAAAATTTCTGCTGCATTTGCTTCGAGTGCATCGGCAATCTTCGCGATCGCCTCGTTTCGCTTCTCAGTTGGCTGCACCGCAAGTTGACGCGCTGCATTTTGGGTTTGCTGTGCGAGTGTGGTGAGTGAAACTGAAGCAGCAGAGGCAGTCATGACAAAAATCCGATTCGTGACAGTTTCCAGCGTAATACATTCTTAGCGCAGCATCTTAGAGATGTTCTTCGTTCATCCAGCGAGATTTTTCAGCGTGCTAAGCTGAAAGCTGTAATCAAGATTAAGATTGGTTTACAAACGGTTGCATCCGGAAATCAAACATGATCAAGTTAGAGTCCGAATCTGGCTTTGCAGGTAGCGTTCCATTCAAAAACTTGCTGCCGCCCTATCGGTTTGTTCGTTCTGATGAAGCCGTGATTCATCACCATCATGCGGAAACCGCTCCACTTAACGAAAAAGCAGTTCGGGTGCTGAATTGGAACATTGCTAAGAATAATGACGATCGCGCATGGCAAACCGATTTTGATTGGATTCTCGATCGCTACCGTCCCGATCTGGTTTTTCTGCAAGAATTCAGTTTGTGCGCTCACTCCAAAAATTTTAAGCTGGCAGAATTAAGCTGGAGTTTCGCACCGAACTTTATCGACCAGTATCACAACATTTATGCAGGGGTTTTAACTGGCTCCCAATCGACCAGTGTGACTCACCGAGCGTTAGTGACTGAGCATTTTGAACCTGTCTCAAATACCCCAAAGGTTTCTCTGGTTACAGAGCATCCGTTTGCTGCGGGAACCCTGCTGACGATTAACTCGCACCTAATTAATTTTGTCGATTTAGAAAAGTTCAAAGCACAACTGCACGAAATCGAAAGCGCGATCGCACATCATTCTGGAGCAGTCATCTTTTCGGGGGATTTTAATACTTGGAATCGATCCAGGTGGCAGATGCTTGATAAGATGACGCGCAGACTCGGTTTAATCAGAGCAGAGTTTCCAGCAACCGATGCTCAAAAAATCAAGCGATTTTTGCTGTCTCCACCGCTCGATCATATTTTCTATCGCGGATTGCGACAAAATTATTTAGCAGCGCGTGTTCTCGACCACATTCAATCGTCTGATCATAAACCGATGCTGGTTGAGTTTCATCTCTGAGTCAGGCTATGGTCGATGTCGGTGGTTCCGTTCGGATCTTTAGCATTGCCGCAATTGTTGTTCATGTTTTAGGAGTTATCAATGCGGGTCATGCCGTGATGACGGTGCGATCGTCGCGTGGGGCGGTGGCTTGGAGTATTTCACTCTTGACATTTCCGTGGTTAGCGATTCCAGCCTACTGGGTTTTGGGACGCAATCGATTCTATGGCTATGCGGAAGCGCTTCATGCCGCTTATGTCGAACACAACACGCTGGCTCAACAGGTTTATCAAGAGGCTTTAGAATACAAAACGGAATTACCCAAAGAATTCGCTTCGCTGCAAAAGTTAGCAGATACGTTAACAACGATTCCATTCACAACGGGAAATCATTTTGAATTGTTGCTGAATGGAATGGAAACCTTTGCAGCAATGCTATCTGCAATTGGATCAGCAAAAGATTATATATTGCTGCAAACCTATACGTTAGATGATGATGAGATTGGGCATGAATTCTGCAAAGCTCTAATTCAGAAAGCGTCTCAGGGTGTCCGAGTGTACTTGCTCTACGATGGAATTGGCACACGCGGACTGGCACGATCGTATCTCCGCTCTCTTCGTCAAGCAGGCGTGAAAGTTAGAGCCTTTAGAAGCACAAAAGGACGGGGAAATCGCTGGCAAATTAACTTTCGGAATCACCGCAAGATTCTGATTGTCGATGGCGCGATCGGCTTTGTGGGGGGATTGAATATTGCGGATGAATATCTCGGCTACAAACCGCCCTTAAGCCCGTGGCGCGACACGCACATGAGAGTGCAAGGAACTGCGGTGAAATGTCTACAGGGAAGTTTTTTAGGCGACTGGTTTTGGGCAACGCGAAGCCTTCCGAAAGTGCAATGGAACATTGATCCGAAACCAGGGTTTAACCAAACAGCGCTCGTATTTCCGACGGGACCTGCGGATCATGTTCCCGCTTGTACGTTGTTTTTCCTGAATGTGATCAATCAAGCAACACAACGGTTGTGGATTGCGAGTCCCTATCTTGTGCCGGATGAATCGATCGCAACTGCGCTCAAACTTGCTGCAATTCGTGGGGTCGATGTGCGGATTTTGCTTCCGAATCGTCCAGATCATTTCATGGTGTATTTCTGCGCGTTTTCGTATTACAACGAGATGCAAACCGCAGGCGTGAAGATTTACCGCTATCAGCCTGGATTTATGCACCAAAAAATCATTTTGGTGGATGATGCGATCGCCGGAGTTGGCACAGTCAATTTGGATAATCGATCGTTCCAACTGAATTTTGAAGTCACCGTGTTTGTGCTGAATCAGGAGTTTGTGCGATCGGTTGAGAAAATGCTGCAAGACGATTTAGAACTCTGTCGCTTAGTTGAACCTGGAGACTATCAGAAACGTCCATTGTGGTTTCGGTTAGTGGCGCGGATTGCGCGATTATTTGCCCCGATCTTGTAATCGACCTGCTACGATCGCGATCTGCACTCTTGCTGATTGATGTGATGAAAACTCCAGAACTGCTTGCACCTGCTGGAAATTGGGAATGCGCTAAGGCTGCGATCGAGAACGGCGCAGATGCAATCTACTTTGGGTTGGATCGGTTTAATGCCCGAATGCGAGCAGAAAACTTTACAGAATCGGATCTGCCGGAGTTAATGGAGTTTTTACACTGGCGCGGCGTGAAGGGTTATGTCACGCTGAATACATTAATCTTTCAGAATGAATTAGCAGAAGTAGAACAATACTTACGATCGATTATCACTTCCGGTGTCGATGCGGTGATTGTGCAAGACATTGGAATTTGTCGTTTAATTCGCCACTTATCTCCAGATTTTCCGATTCATGGCTCGACTCAAATGACGGTGACGAGTGCAGCAGGAGTCGAGTTTGCGAAGTCGCTCGGTTGTCAGTTGGTCGTATTAGCGCGGGAATGTTCGATCAAAGAGATTAACAAGATTCAAAAGCAATTAAACGACAACAACATCACGCTACCGCTTGAAGTGTTTGTGCATGGTGCATTGTGTGTGGCGTATTCAGGGCAGTGTTTGACCAGCGAAGCGTTAGGAGGTCGATCGGCGAATCGGGGAGAATGTGCTCAAGCTTGTCGAATGCCCTATGAATTAATTTCGGACGGACAAACCGTGAATTTAGGCGATCGACGGTATTTGCTCAGCCCTCAAGATTTAGCCGGATTAGATGTGCTGCCAGAACTGGTGCGATCCGGCGTGTCTTGTCTCAAAATCGAAGGACGGTTAAAAGCTCCTGAATATGTGGCGAATGTCACTAGAGTTTATAGAAATGCACTTGATCAAGCGATCGCTGATGTGAATGCTGAACGCTACAACTTAGAAATGGCATTTTCACGCGGCTTGCACACTGGATGGTTTAACGGAATTAACAATCAAGAACTCGTTCATGCAAGATTTGGCAAGAAGCGCGGCGTTTATCTCGGTGAAGTGATTGATATTCGACGAGAGCAGATTACGATCGCTGCAAAAGCCCCAGTAAAACCCGGCGATGGCGTTGTCTTCGATGCGGGACATCCAGAAGCTAAAGAAGAAGGCGGACGGATTTATGCCGTCGATCGACAAAACGGAAAAACAATTTTGACATTTGGACGCGATCAGTTAAATTTGCGTCGCATCAGTACCGGCGATTTGATTTGGAAAACGAGCGATCCGGATCTCGATCGACAAATTCGCCAAACTTACGCAGGCGATCAACCAAAATTTCAGCGACCGATTGAGATTGAAATTCATGGTGAAATTGGGCAGGCTTTGATTGCGATCGCCAGAGATGCTGCGGGACATATTACCCGCGTTGAATCTGAGATGCCCTTAGTTGAAGCACATTCAAAACCTTTAACGACGGAGCGATTACAAGAACAATTCGGACGACTTGGAAATACACCATTCAAGTTAGGCAAACTCGACAATCATTTAACGGATGCTGCAATGATTCCGGTGAGTGAACTGAATCGAATGCGGCGGGAAATTGTCGATCGATTAGAACAACTCCGAATTCAACCGAAACAATGGCAAATGGATGAGGCGCGATCAATGCAAGATTTATTGCCCTCATCCCCAACCCTTCTCCCTAGGGGAGAAGGGAGCCAGACCTCTTATTCCCTCTCCCCTAGGGAGAGGGCTAGGGTGAGGGCAACAACCGATCCAACCGTAGCGAACAATCCTGAATTAACTATTCTTGTTCGCAATCTTAAACAATTAGAAACGGTTTTGAAATCAGGAATTCAAACCGTTTACTGCGAATTTGAAGATCCTCGCGCTTATCGTCAAGCCGTTGAGTTAACTCGCCAATCTTCAGATGCAGAAATTTGGGTGGCACCACCGAGAATTACAAAACCTGGTGAACAGTGGATCTTAGATCAAGTTCGCAAATCAAACGCAGATGGGTATTTGATCCGAAACTATGATCACTTGAAGTATTTCAAGGACGATCGCAAAATTGGTGACTTCTCGCTCAATGTCGCTAACGCTATTACTGCCGATTACTTCAAACAATTCGGTCTAGAACGTCTCAGCGCTTCGTATGACCTCAATATCGAACAACTGACGCACCTCATTAAAAGCTGTCCCTCCGATTGGCTTGAAATCACCATTCATCAACACATTCCAATGTTTCACATGGAGCATTGTGTCTTCTGTGCATTTCTCTCAGAAGGCACGGACTTCACGAACTGCGGCAGACCTTGTGAACAGCATGAAGTGAAATTGCGCGATCGTACCGGAATCGAGCACGTTTTACACGCCGATGCAGGCTGCCGAAATACTGTATTCAACGGAACCGCACAAACCGGAGCAGAATTCTTACATCACTTGCAACAATGCGGCGCACAACGCTTTAGAATCGAATTTCTCAACGAATCCAGTCATCAAATCACACAGACTATCGATCGCTATCGTCAACTCCTGAACGGAGAAATCACAGGCGCACAACTTTGGCGGGATTTAAAACTGCAAAATCAGCTTGGAGTTACACGCGGCACATTGGGTTGATGCAATTGATAAGTTTTCTCCAAGTCCTGAAATCTTCTGCTTCTGTCCTGTGGTAGACGGAGGATCGATCGTAAATTTCGTAAAATTGCCCCGAACGCAAATTGATTATTATGTTCGGAGGACTTATATGAAACGTTTAATGGCGCGTGTCTTTGCAGTGCTTGTTGTCGGTTTGATGGCATGGACAGGCTTCTTTATGCCTGCTTATGCAAATGTGACACTTCAACCGCCCGGAAGTGAAGAAGTCATCAGCCCAGATGGACAAGAGTATTCCAGCCGCCAAGAAGCTTACGAAAAAGCGATGGAAGCTGCAAACGATCCGAAGGGCTTAGACAAAGAATATGAGAAAGATCTCAAGATCTTCAAGAAGGAAAATCCTGATCAAGCCAACATCATCGAAAAGGCAGAAGCGGCAGTTGAGAAGGTTGTTGGTGATAAGTAATTAGATTCTGCATCAATTCTCATCGGCGATCGAGCTTTCAAACTCGATCGCTTAGCCTACTGCTTTCCACGATCGCAATCCTTCCAACACCTGATCGGTCGTCGCTGTCCATCCGACGATGCCACCTTGCGCCCGCATCATTTCTAAGGTCGCTTGCTTAAACTCAGCAAAATAGCTCTCGGTTGCATCTTCAACCAACAAACATTCATAACCACGATCGTTCGCCTCACGCATCGTCGTTTGAACACAAACTTCTGTTGTTACGCCTGCAATCAATAAATGCGTAACGTTGCGCGCAATCAAGTGCATCTCTAAATCAGTATTGTAGAACGCACCTTTTCCCGGTTTTGGAATCAAGACTTCTCCAGGCATCGGTGCAAGTTCTGGAATAATTTCATTTCCAGGTTCCCCTAAGACTAGAATTCTCCCCAATTTGCCAGAATCGCCGATCGTCAACTCTCCCCGACCGCGCTTCAACTTCGATTTGGGACAATCAGATAAGTCAGGCTGGTGCCCTTCTTGGGTATGAAAAATCGGGACATTGAAAGCGCGACAGCCTTCGAGCAAGCGTTTCACAGTCGGAACGATCGCCGTTAATCGCCCGACGTCATTTCCTAACACTTCGCCAAATCCACCCGATTCAAGAAAATCGCGCTGCATATCAATCACAATCAACGCGATTTCCGAATCGATCGGTAGCTCATACTCGTAAGGCTGTGCGGCAATAAATGTCATAGGTTCTAGAAGGGAATTCCTTGTCCCTTAGATGGTAAGGCTTTGAGATAGTGCAGAAACTCGATCAATTCATCCTCATCTAGCTCAGCACGAGTTTTTTTACCGTAAGTGTCTTGAAGATACGTGCTTCCTTGTTTCTTTGTCCAGCCAATCCGCTCAATTTCTGTACCAATTTGCGCGATCGCATCGGATAGATCGATCGGTTCTGGTGCAGGCAGTTCTGGCTCATCGTCTTCAAAATCCGACGCGAAATCGATCGTCGGGTTCGCAGGCTCACGAGTGATTTCTGGCAGTGCAGATTTAATCTCTGGCATATCTAAGCCCGGAAATGACAGCAAATCAGGAACTGGAGCCACTTCATCGATTGGTTCTTCTTTTTTCTTGCGAACCGTTTTCTTGGGAATTTCAGGAACCAACGCTTCAACGGCAGGTAATGGAAGATCGGGAATTGCCGCTGTAAAACTCGGTTCGACTTCTTTAGGAGGTTCCATCGATCGCGCCGCCACATCAAATGTAGTTGCGCCTCCGGTTGGCGAAATTCCTAGCACCTCCATTGCTCGAACCCGCGCTCGATCTTCTGCAACTTCGATTTTTTCAGCCGCCGCCATTCCGGTAGCCATCGTCGTGGTTCCAACCTGGACGATGGCTCTGACCACAAACTGTCCATCATGAATTTGAACCAGTTCCGAAATCAGCGCTCCTTGCGGAAAGCGGCTTCTGAGTTGGGCAAATAAGCTGTGCCCTTGAGAATATTGTGCGATCTGGTCGTCAGCAGAAGAAAACATAGCGGAATTTGTCGAAATAAGGTTCGCGATCATCTTTATTTTAGAAGGGAAACAATATAGGCGCTTTGATCGGGAAGTCTATAGGTTACAGGATGATCTGAAAATTCGATCGCTCTAAAATAAAAAAGAATTGAAACGTTTTGTACAGCACCTGACATCTAAAAATTCTATTGTTATAGTGAAGCCTTCAGCTGACCGCTTTTCCCCAGATTTCTTTGACAATTCAATGTTTTACAAAAACGTGCCAGAGGGTCAAGAACCGATTCGGGTTCACTTCGAGCGCCAGATTAAACGCATCCAACGCGATGTATTGCGGATGGGAGCATTGGTCGAACGATCGTGCTGTCTCGCTCGCGAAGCCCTATTCGATCGCAATCTCGCTGCCGCTGACCAAATTCGCAAACTCGATAAGAAAATCGATCGTCTCTACAAACAGATCGAACTCGATTGCGTCAATCTAATCGCGCTGCAATCCCCGGTGGCTCAAGATCTAAGGCTACTCAGCGCTTTGATGCAGCTTGTCCGCGACCTAGAGCGAATTGGCGACTATGCTCAGAATTTAGGCGATGTCGCAGTGCAGTTGTTTCCGTATCCTGAATCGCCGCACCTGGGTAAAATTCAGCAGATGTTCGATCGCTGTCGGGCAATGTTAGCCCTTAGTTTAGAGTCGCTGTCCGATCTCAACGCTGAATTGGGTTTAGATGTGCGTCAGCGTGATGATGTCGTGGATTCAGACTACGAAACGCTTTATAACTTATTGGCGCGTCAGAAAGATGTAAAGGGCATGATCGAACCGATCGTGCTGCAAGTGCTGATCATTCGCCAC
Organism: Cyanobacteria bacterium FACHB-DQ100; assembly: GCA_014695195.1. Classification (NCBI taxonomy): domain Bacteria; kingdom Bacillati; phylum Cyanobacteriota; species Cyanobacteria bacterium FACHB-DQ100. The sequence goes on from JACJNW010000034.1 coordinate 55,592, forward strand.
TTAGAGCGCATGGCAGATCATGCGGCAAATATCGGTAAGCGAGTGGCGTACATTGTCACGGGCAAACGCTAATTTTTTCCGGGCGATTCTATCTAATCAAACAATCGCCCGATGCAAACAATCTGGTTTTACGCTTTTGCGAGTGCAGGTTCACGCATCAGGGGTGCAATTGCATCGATCGCAGTTGCACCATAGACTTCGCAAGAGTTATTCGGACTCTCGATTAATTTCACTTTGTACAACTGTGCCCCGATTTGACAAATCGGCTCCTCAAGCAAGTCGCGAATGTGAACGGCGATGTTTTCTGCGGTGGGCACAACTTTCTCAAAATAAGGGATATCTTTGTTTAAGAAAGTGTGGTCGAAAGGTTCTACAACGTAATCATCAACCGCTTTCTGGAATGCGACTAAATCTGCAATCATTCCCGTTCGCTGATCCATTTCACCTTTGATTGTGACTTCAAGGTGATAATTGTGACCGTGACCATTGGGGCGGGCGCATTTGCCGTAGATTTCGCAGTTCTGCTCAAAACTCAGATCAGGACGAGCGAGACGGTGAGCAGCGCTAAAGTGAGTGCTGATGGTGAGGTAAGCTTCCATGTTGTTTCCTAGATAATCTGCCCAGAGTTCAGGATGTTCGTAAAGTCGGATTTTGACAATCGGCAAGTGCGGCGCGAGTCGATACCAGATCGATCGAGCAATATTTTCAGTTGTGGGAAGGGTTTGCTGGAACTCTGTCCACGCGTCATTTAGATAGGAAAAGTCAAGCTGACTGGTGACTTCGCGCTTGATCACATGCTTGACATCCGACAGATTGAGTACCATGCCATATTCGTCTAGATCCCCCAGCATTGAGACGTACACGACATAGTTATGCCCATGTCCGGGAGCGCGCGTACAAGCCCCGAATCGCTCGACGTTTTCCGCCTCGCTCAGTTCTGGCAGATAGTACCGATGGCTTGCCGAAAACTGGGCGCGGCGATCGATGATACATTTCATAGAAAGGTTGGGAGTTTAAAAAACTTCATACACCTTTAGGATAAGCTCTCCCGGTTGGGAATGCGTTTAAATTTGTGGGGCGTTTAGAATCTGATTCACGCTTTGATCAAACATTGGGACGATCGACGATGGAACTTTCTCATCGCCTCTCAGCACTTGATCTTCGTATTGACCGTTTACCCAGGTACAGAGAGTAATTTGCTGTTCTTGCGGATCAATAATCCAATATTCGGGAATGCAGCGAGCGGCATACTCGGTGCGTTTGTGGCGATAATCCCGATCGCGATTCACTGTGCCGGGTGAGACGACTTCGATGACGATCGCGGGTGGCGGCATATCATGAGTGATGGTTGCTCGTGTTGCTTGGTTTAGTGCTGCTTTAGACTCCTCGGTATGAAGAATTAAATCAGGCAGTCGGCATCTGGCTTGTCTGCCGGACACTTCAATCTCAGTATCTTTGTAGGCAATCAGCCCGATCGGAAAATGCTTGAGAAGCTCAAAAAAGATGCGCTTAGCAACATCGTTATTTTGCTGTGATTCTGGCGGCATTTCGATTAGTTCTCCGTCCACAAGTTCGTATCGCGTATCTGTGCCGTCGTCGTAAGCCAGATACTCCTCAAAAGTGAGTTTTTTCGTTTGAGCCTGAGTCATGGTGTTCAAGCGCGTCGATCGGAGTTGTTTCATTCTATCTCAGCAGTTCGGCGACTTTCTCCAGTTGAGCGAATGGCGGGAGTTCCGCAGAGATGTTAGGCAGTGTGACGATCGTTTTGTCTACACATGAATCGAGCCGATCAACCGCTCGATTGTGAACGATGTAGCGCTGATAGACTTGCAACTGTTCGAGCGATTTGATCAGACGTTCGGTTTCGGCAAGGATGGTCGATCGGTTTTGCATAACGGCGATAAACTCTGTATGTTCAGGATTTTGCAGTTTTTTGTGGGTTTGCACAACTCGCTGACGCAAAGTTCTCAAACGGCTCATGAGTTCCGTATGTCCAGCAACATCTTGATATTTCAGCCAGAGTTTGAAAATCCAAGCTAACCAGTTTGACAAAACGGAAGGCATTTCGAGGAAGCGCAACAGGTGTCCCGTCGGAGCGGTATCCAGAATAATCAGGTCTTGAGCTTGCGAGTCTAAAAGTTCCATCACCTCAATTAGAGAGAGCATTTCTTCGATTCCGGGGAGGGCTTGCGCCATGATTTTGCGCCATGCCTCCGGAGTGTAGGCAATTTGCAGAGTTTCGTCTTGAGTTGTGCCGCTCATCATGTCGGCTAACTCCCACAGGTAGGTCGATCGAAACTCGTCGAGCATTTCACGCGCATCTATTTCCTGAGCGCTGAGGTTGGATAAGATTTCGGTGGGTTGATGTCTGAGTTGAGTGCCGAAGGCATCGCCTAATGAATGTGCTGGATCAATCGAAATCACCCGAATCTTTTTATCGGGATGCTGTTGCGCCAGATTGAGCGCGATCGCGGCTGCAACAGTTGTTTTTCCAACTCCGCCTTTACCGCCGACTAAAATCAGCTTGCGACCTTCTAGGATGAAATCTGCGAATTTAGTCGAAGGTTCAACGAAGTGAGAAGTTAAAAGTGAACCTGAAAGACCAATTTGCAAGATTAAGCGATCGATCGCGCTTGCTCCGATCGGTTCTTCGAGCTGTTGTGGAATTGTGATAATAGACCCAGGTTCAAAGCTGTATTGAAACTTCTCAATCAGCATTTCGCTCTCAGAATTAATTTGATTGAGAAACAGTGCCCCGAATGGAACCTGTAGCGTTTCCAGAGATTTTAGAAAGCGTTCTGATTCACATAAACTCAACCATTCTGCGATCGCTACAATAAAGCAAGCAGCGCGCGATCGATCTTGCAGCAATTGCCGTCCGTCTGTTAAGTCACGCTGCATCGATTCGAGAAAACGATCGACCTCATCGGGAGTGTAGCGTCCGGTAAAGGTTTCGCTGATGGTGCGATGTTTTTGCTGAAAGAGTTCCAATGCAGATAGAAACTCTTGGAGAAAATCCATGAGATTAAACAGCGCTAAGGTGTGACCGCTCGGAGCCATATCTACCACAATGCGATCGACGATGCGATCGTTCAGAAGTCGCTGAATTTCGAGAATTCCCATCAGTTCATCGAGTCCCGACCAGCCCAGATCCCACACCGAAGACAAATCTCCTTTCTCCGCAAAGCTGCCCCGCTCGACTAACCGTTCCAGAATCTCACCATAGTTCGCCTTAAACTCCTTCAGCAGCAGTCCCGCATCTAATGCCCTGACGCTTAAATTGGGCAAATCCTCAACTGTTTGAGCCGTGTTGCTCACTTCTATTTGCAGCACATCGCCCAGTGAATGCGCTGGATCAGTTGAAAGGAGCAAAATTCGCTCCTTGGGAAACTGTTTTGCCCAGTGTCGTGCAAATCCACTAGAGAGCGTTGATTTTCCCACGCCTCCCTTCCCGCTAAACATTGCTAAATGTAGAGAATTAAAGGAGTTTAGAGTTTTCATCGTTCAGAAGGGCGAGTTTGGGCACAATCACTCATAGTCTTCCCCAAAACCCGACCAATTATGAGTGAGCTATTTAAAGGATTTGAGCAACTATTAGAACTTGCCAAACTGCTCGAAGAAAAAGCAGAAAAAGGTGAAATCAAAGCCAATGTGCAAGTGAATCGGGCAGCTTTTAGCAGCATTCCTCGCAATACAGGAATTGGCGTGAGCCGCCCTCAACCCGCTCAGCCTTCTGCTCCAGAGGTGGTGATTACGCCCCCGCCTGCAAATCCTGTGTCGCTACAAAGCATCGGGGGATTGGGTGATGTCTTGAAAGAGTTGCGGGAATTGGTCGAACTGCCGCTGAAGCGACCAGAAGTTTTAGAAAAATTAGGGCTTGAGCCTCCCCGCGGAGTGCTGCTTACAGGTTCACCCGGAACCGGAAAAACCTTGACCGCCCGATCGCTCGCTAACGAATTGGGCGTGAACTACATTGCGATCGCCGCTCCCGAAGTCATGGGCAAATATTATGGGGAAGCAGAAGCCCGACTTCGCAGCATTTTCGAGAAAGCGGCAGCTTCGGCTCCCTGCATTGTGTTTATCGATGAGATTGACAGCCTTGCGCCCGATCGCGCCAAAGTCGAAGGCGAAGTCGAAAAGCGCGTTGTGGCTCAGTTGCTCACCTTAATGGATGGATTCGCGCAAACGAAAGGTGTGATTGTTCTCGCAGCAACGAATCGACCGGATCATCTCGATCCAGCCCTACGGCGACCGGGACGCTTTGATCGCGAAATCCAATTCCGAGTGCCCGATCGCAGCGGACGCTTAGAAATTCTCAAGATTCTGACGCGATCGATGCCGCTCAATTCTGTGGATCTTGATGCGATCGCAGATCTCACGGTCGGCATGGTCGGTGCAGATCTCAAAGCAGTTTGTCAAAAAGCAGCTTATACCGCCTTGCGACGACAAGTACCTTCATTAGAAGCAGTTCCGAATGAATTGATGATCGAACAGACGGATTTTCTGCAGGCACTCAAAGAAATTAAACCTTCGGTACTGCGATCGGTTGAAGTTGAATCTCCTAACGTTTCTTGGGAGCAGATCGGCGGACTCGAAGACATCAAACGCACCTTACAAGAAGCCGTCGAAGGTGCAATGCTCTATCCTGAACTGTACCAGCGCACTGGAGCGAAAGCACCTCGCGGCATCTTACTGTGGGGACTGCCCGGAACAGGTAAAACTTTGTTAGCCAAAGCCGTTGCTTCTCAAGCCAGAGCAAACTTTATTACGGTGAATGGTGCAGAGTTGATGAGCCGCTGGGTCGGAGCCGCAGAACAAGAAGTTCGCGATTTATTCAACAAAGCGCGTCAAGCTTCGCCCTGTGTGGTGTTCATTGATGAAATTGATACGTTAGCCCCTATGCGCGGTAAGTTTAGCGGCGATTCGGGGGTGAGCGATCGCGTCGTCGGTCAACTCCTGACTGAACTCGATGGTCTACAAGACTGTGGCACAGTGCTATTGATCGGAGCAACGAATCGCCCTGATGAACTCGATCCAGCTTTACTTCGGGCTGGACGGTTAGATTTACAAATTCAAGTCTCTCTACCGGATCAATCCAGTCGTTTGGAAATTCTCCGAGTGCATAATGCCGATCGACCTTTAGCCGAGGTTGATCTAGACGTGATCGCCCATTCAACCGAAGGCTGGAACGGTGCAGACTTGGCGCTTTTGAGTAATCAAGCCGCGCTGCAAGCTGTTCGACGCTATCGCGCTTTAGGCATGAGCGAACCGACTGACTTACAGATTACCGGAGAAGACTTCGCGATCGCCTATCAAGCCTTACTCAGTCAGCGACGTTAGCGGAGTCTGTCTTCTGGTTTACCAAGTTATCTCGATCGGAAGAATCTTACAAAGGTCGATCGAGCTATCGTCTAAACCAGAAATGAATTCAGAGTAAACACCTATGACAAATAATCCAGACTTATCCTCCCCTGAAACCGCTCAACCTGGAAGAGGTGCAGCAGGAAACGATCATTGGGCTGTTCAAACCGCACAGCCGACTGATGTCAATGCTCCGGATGAACGCATTCCCTCTGGGGTCAATGTTGAAAAGAACATTCATCAGCTTGAAGAAGCAGTCGAAGCAGAATCTGACACAGATCTAAAGACAACCGATGGCTATGTAATCACTGAGTCTGGTCAGATCAACAATTTTGCAGTTGAACCCCCGATGTACTACGAAGATAACAACGGTAATCGCGTCGATTTACCAAGCTAGTTGCTTCGTTTGAAGTGCAGTAACCAGAAGTGCAATAACTAATCGGCGGTGAGAGGCAGAATGAATCCAAGCCTTCGCCGCTTTCGGTTGGTCAATTTTCTACAGGCTGCAGTGTTGTAGAGCTAATTTGGCATCAATGTTAATACTCTAGGTTTATTCCTTAGAGCGACGAGTATCAATTAATGTCCAGTGTTGCTGAATTTAGAGCCTGCTTAAAATTACTGACTGTCTTCATAGAAACACAAGCAATTTAATATTTTTGCTGAAGCATTGTTTCTCTCCAGACTAGATGCGACACGACGGCTACCGCTGTTTGGGTTTGTCATTCTCAACGTTAAAAATTCCCCTAATCTTCGTATGTATTCTCCTCAATCGTTTGATGGGCAAAAAGTTTTAGTAACTGGCGCAACGGGTTTCATAGGCTCTCATCTTTGCCAGCGCTTGATTCACTGTGATGCCACTGTATATGGCGTGTCTCGCTATAAGCAATTCTCTGAAGATGGTTCGATTCAATGGTTACAGGCAGATGTCAGAAACTTTGATGAAATGCAGCAGATTTTTACGAGCATTAAGCCCGATATTGTCTTTCACTTAGCGAGCTATGTTTCGGGTTCACGCAGTATCGATGCTGTGCGATCGACTCTCGAAAACAATCTCCTCAGCACCGTGAATCTATTAACCCTAATGGCGGAAGCCGGCGGACGCAGAATCATTTTGGCAGGGTCACTGGAAGAACCAGATGTAGGCGATGCTCCGATTCCTTCATCACCCTATGCCGCAGCGAAATGGTCGAGTAGCGCTTATGCGCAAATGTTCTATCAGCTTTACCAAGTGCCGATCGTCAATGCGCGAATTTTCATGGTGTACGGCCCTGCTCAAAAAGACATCAAAAAGTTAATTCCCTATGTGACGCTTTCGATGCTGGAAGGAAAAGCACCCGAACTCAGCAGCGGTCAGCGACAAATCGACTGGATTTATGTCGAGGATCTCGTCGATGGCTTGATTGCAACCGCCCAAGCGCCCGGTGTCGAAGGCTGTACATTCGAGCTAGGGTCAAGCACCTTAACCCCAATTTCAACCCTTGTCGAGCAGATTAATCAATTAATTAATCCCAGCATTCGACCTCAATTTGGAGCATTACCCGATCGACCGATGGAACAAGTCCGGGCAGCAAAGATTGCACAATCAATATCAAAGCTAGGCTGGAAGCCAAAAACCTCTCTACAGCAAGGTTTGAGAAGAACTGTCGAATGGTATACCGCCCATCGGGATCTATACGTCCTCTAATCGTGTAATTCTGCCACAATGAGATCAGCACCTTGAAGATTTGTGAAAATTATGAGTTTCAGCCTACAGCAGATTTCCCAACACCTCGAAAGCACCTCCAGTCGCGATCGCATGATTGCTTTAGCGAACCTGCGAGAAGTCCCTGCAGAAGATGCCGTACCGCTGATCAAAAAGGTGCTGAACGACGAGAGTTTACAAATTCGATCGATGGCAGTCTTTGCGCTGGGAATTAAGCAAACTGACGAATGCTTTCCAATCTTGCTTAATATTCTTGAAACCGAGAAAGATTATGGCATTCGCGCAGACGCCGCAGGTGCTTTAGGATATCTCGAAGATATCAGAGCCTTCGAGCCGTTAGTGCGTGCCTTTTATGAGGATACAGATTGGCTGGTGCGCTTTAGTGCGGCGGTGGCGCTGGGAAACCTGAAAGATTCACGAGCGCGGGAAGTGCTCTTGCAGGCATTAGACAGCGAAGAAGTAGTGGTACAACAAGCTGCGATCGCGGCGTTGGGAGAAATTAAAGCCGTCGATACCGTCGATGCGATCCTGCGATTCGCCCAGTCCGAAGATTGGCTTGTGCGGCAGCGGCTTGCAGAAGCATTAGGCAACCTGCCGAGCGAAAAGAGCCATTCTGCTCTGCGCTATTTGGAGAAAGACAATAATTCCAACGTGGCAGAATCGGCGCGGCTTGCCTTAAAGCGGTTGAGCGAGTCTGAAGCGGTTTAACCGGATCAGGCAGGGGCTAGGGAGAAAAGATTGACAAGCTTCCCTTCAATTGTGTAAGTTGCATGACTTAGGGATGCCAGTCCGATCGAGTACATCTAATAACTGACCCTAACCCCATCTTCATCATGAAATTGTCGCTTTGGACACGCCTTTCGAGCTTTTCTAAACGAATTGCTCCTCGATCGCACTGGAAACGATTCGCGCTTTTTGGTTTGTCCCTCGCTGCAACCGTGACGATTGGGGCTTGCGCTGGAATGATTCCGACTCAAATGGCAACGATCGCGCCGCCAACCTTGATGGAGGTGATTGAAAAGCCACCAACGCTGAAATCGAGCCTTAACGTTGCGATCGCTCCAATTTGTACGCAAGGGGCGCAGATTGGCTATCAAGCTTCGACTTCGATTCCTCAAGATTTCAAGCCTGTCACGTTTAACGCTGAATCGAAGCAGTTCGCTGAAGCCTGGAAAGCCGAGTTTGCAGAAGCACCCTTTCCGCAAATTAATGTGCGGGCGCGATTGGCAAAGGTGCCGATCATGATGTATCACGACATTGTGGCACAGAAAGAAGTGTTCTTTGATGTCACGCCCGAAGAGTTTGAGGCGCACTTAAAGCTGGTCCAGAAAAATAATCTCACTCCGATTAGCTTTGATCAGCTTGTTGAGCATCTGAAGACGGGAATCCCGCTGCCTGCAAAACCGATCGTGCTCACCTTTGATGATGGATATTTAGGTCACTACAAGTTTGTCTATCCCTTGCTGAAAAAGTACGGCTACCCCGCAGCATTCGCGATCTATCCTGCCAAAATCGACAAGCCTAGAGGTCGTCCCGGCATGACCTGGGAGCAAATCAAGGAGATGTCGGCTGATCCTTTGGTAACGATCGCTTCGCATAGTGTGAATCATCCGCGTGATCTACGCGAAATCAAGGAGGATGCCAAGTTAGCGTTTGAAATGACCGAATCGAAGCGGGCGCTAGAGGAAAAACTCGGCATTCCGATTAAGTATTTTGTCTATCCCGAAGGCAAGAACGATGAGCGGGTGCAGCAAGCGGCGATCGCGGCCGGCTATCAAGCAGCTTGGACAATGAGCGATGAGGCAAACCTTTTTGCCGCTGAATCCGAAAACCTATTTAACGTCTCGCGAATTGGACAATCTCAGATCGAGAAAGTGATCGAGGCAGCAAACGGTGGCCCACCCGTGGCGTTGATTAAAGATGGACTGAACTTTAGTGCACCTGTGGAGTTGATTAAAACTACGGTCAACAAAGTGCCCCTGATCATGGCAGCAGGTGGAAAGCCAACTACGATTCATGCAGACAGCCGTTACCAGGTTGGAGAAATCATGAAAGGCACTCCGGCGATCGCGGGTGTCGATGGTGGCTTCTTTTCATTAGAGGCGCTGAACTCGAATAAGATGATTGGCCCTGTGATGAGTTCTCAAGCTGGAACGTTCGTGCCCGCACCTCAAGGGACGCTGACAAAGCTGGAAGGACGACCGCTCGTTTTGATTAGCGAGCGCACGATCAAATACGTTCCGTTTGACCCGCTGAAGCATAATACCCGCGAAGGCATTGCCTCTGAATTAGACGGGGTTCAAGATGCGTTTGTGGCTGGGGCATGGTTGGTGAAAGATGGGCAACCGCAATCTGCTGAAACTTTCCGGGGACTGTTTGGCTTTGATGCAGAGCGCGATCGAGCGTTTTGGGGAATTGATCAAGCCGATCGTCCGTTAGTTGGAGTTTCGGGCGATTACGTCAACTCGGTGGCGCTGGGTGAAGCGCTGGCAAAAGCGGGACTCAAAGAAGCGGTAATGTTGGATTCTGGGGCGAGTGCATCACTGGTGTACAAGGGTGAATCGATGATGAGTTATACGCCGCGTCCGGTGCCGCATATTGTGGCGCTGATGCCGCCTGTGCAGACCGATTCCTCATCTTGTAAGACTGCTGCAAATCCGTAAGTAAAGGTAGCGCGATCGGTGCGATCGTATCGGTGCGATCGTATTGTTTCGATCGTGCTGCATTTATTTTTAACACGAGCGGAATTTCTGGTAGCGGCGCAATTAATCGCGTCACTACCAGAATCTCTTGAGAAACTCTAAACATTCTCCCCAGACTTCCGCGCAACTATGGCAGAATAGACCGGATGCAGTTTTGGCGGGGTCGACACAGAAGTTTATGACTAAATTTGTATTCGTTACGGGTGGCGTTGTTTCTAGCATTGGAAAGGGGATTGTAGCCGCGAGTCTCGGACGATTACTCAAGTCACGAGATTACTCCGTGTCGATCCTCAAGCTCGATCCTTATATCAACGTTGATCCGGGCACGATGAGTCCGTTTCAACATGGGGAAGTGTTCGTCACCGAAGATGGTGCAGAAACAGACCTCGACTTGGGACATTATGAGCGCTTTACTGATACATCCATGTCGCGGTTGAATAGCGTCACAACCGGATCGATCTATCAAGCGGTGATTAATAAAGAGCGACGGGGTGATTACAACGGTGGAACCGTTCAGGTCATCCCGCATATCACCAATGAAATCAAAGAGCGAATTCTGCGCGTCGCTCAAAACACAAATCCCGATGTAGTGATTACTGAAATTGGCGGAACAGTTGGTGATATTGAATCGCTGCCTTTTCTGGAAGCAATTCGTCAATTTCGTAAAGAAGTGGGGCGGCGGAACGTGATGTATATGCACGTCACGCTGATTCCCTGGATTCCAGCAGCAGGCGAAATGAAGACAAAGCCGACTCAACATTCGGTGAAAGAGTTACGATCGATCGGCATTCAACCCGATATTCTCGTCTGTCGCTGCGATCGTCCTTTGCCATTGGGAATGAAAGAAAAAATGTCGGAGTTCTGCGATGTTCCGGCAGAGTGCGTGATCACTTGCCAAGATGCCCGCAGTATCTATGAAGTCCCCTTACGCCTGGAAAAAGAAGGACTCGCAACGCAAGCGATCGATCTTCTACAACTCGAACAACGCACTCCAAATCTCAGCCAGTGGCAAACCTTGGTTGAACGTCTTTATCAACCTTCACAAGAGCTTGAAATCGCGATCGTTGGAAAATATGTTCGTCTATCCGATGCGTACTTATCGGTCGTAGAAGCGCTAAAACACGCGGCGATCGCAACCGGAAGCGCCTTAAACCTGCGCTGGATTAACTCAGAAGAAATCGAAGAAAAAGGAGCCGAACATTACCTTGCAAACGTGGATGGAATTGTCGTTCCGGGTGGATTTGGCATTCGTGGGGTCGATGGGAAAATCGCGGCGATCGAATATGCCCGCACTCATAACATTCCATTCCTCGGATTGTGCTTGGGAATGCAGTGTTCGGTAATCGAATGGGCGAGAAATGTCGCGCATATCGATGGCGCTCACAGTGCAGAATTTATTCCTGATGCCAAAAATGCAGTCATTAACTTACTGCCAGAGCAGCAAGATGTCGTCGATTTGGGTGGAACGATGCGACTCGGTTTATATCCTTGTCGCTTGACTCCAAACACACTAACGTTATCGCTTTATGGAAAAGAAGTGATCTACGAACGTCATCGCCATCGTTATGAATTTAACAACGCATACCGGAATCTATTTTTAGAATCGGGATATGTGGTGAGTGGAACTTCTCCCGATGGTCGGCTGGTTGAAATTATCGAGCTTCCAGGGCATCCGTTCTTTATTGCGACCCAGTTTCACCCAGAGTTTCAGTCTCGTCCGAGTACGCCGCACCCCCTGTTCAGAGGATTCATGCAGGCAGCATTAAATCGAGAAATCGAAATTTCAAGAGGTAAAGTCCCCGTCGAAGCATAAGTTGAGTTTCGCTGGATACCTGCTTTGATAAGAGTTTTGCGGTTGAATGGAAGTTGACTTCCATTCAACTTCTCTATGGAACGATCGCTCGATCGACTAAAAGAACTCGCTGCCCTTTTCTTCAAGCTGGGGGTAATCGGGTTTGGAGGCCCCAATGCCCATATCGCCATGATTGAAGCGGAAGTCGTGGGCAAACGCCAATGGCTGAGCCGAGAGCACTTTCTCGATTTGCTTGGAGCAACAAACCTGATTCCAGGACCTAACTCGACCGAGATGGCGATTCATATCGGCTACATTTATGCGGGTTGGCTGGGCTTGATTGTGGCGGGCGTAGCATTCATTTTTCCGGCGGTCTTGATCACGGCTGGGTTTGCTTGGGCTTATGTTGCGCTGGGTGCGGTGCCGCAGTTTGCATTTTTGCTGTATGGCATCAAGCCTGTGGTTTTGGCGATCGTAGTCGATGCCCTGTGGCGATTGGGGAAAAAGGCAATCAAAACGCGCAAATTGTTTGTGATTGCGATCGCCATTGCTTTGCTGCTTTGGTTAGGCAACATCAGCGAAATCATTGCGCTTCTTATCGGCGGGGTGCTGGGAATGATTTGGCTGCGATCGCCCGATCGCCCTCAACAAACAAAAGAAGAAGCAAACATTTTAATCGCAAGCATTGTCACTAGCAGCACCTTGAAGGCAACGGCAGCAATGACCGCCGCATCGCAGATCTCACTGTGGCAATTAGGTTTATCGTTTTTGAAAATCGGCAGCATTTTGTTTGGGGGTGGTTATGTGTTGCTGTCGTTTGTGCAGGGTGAGTTTGTGCAGGGATACGGCTGGTTAACGCAGCAGCAGTTGTTGGATGCGATCGCGATCGGACAATTTACTCCAGGCCCAATTCTCTCGACCGCAACGTTTATTGGTTACGTGATTGCAGGGCTTCCGGGCGCGATCGTCGCAACTGTGGGAATTTTTCTGCCTTCTTTTATCTTTGTCGCTGCCTTAAACCCAATCATTCCGTATTTGCGTCGCTCAAAATGGGCATCTGCATTTCTGGATGCGGTGAATGCCAGTGCGTTGGCGCTGATGACAGTTGTAACTATCCAGCTTGCGATCGCAACCTTCAGCAAATCAAGTGCGCCTTATGTTGATGGTTTAGCGGTTGCGATCGCGCTCCTGAGTGCAGTGTTGGCGCTTCAATTTAGAGTCAGTGCCGCTTGGCTGGTATTGGGAGGAGCTGCAATTGGATGGATTGCCTTCACCTTAGGCTATGTTCGATAACGGTTGTTCCGATTAGTATCGTGGGCATCTTATAGGCATTGTGACTACTCAGAGCTTTCCCGCAATGAAGCCCCAGCGATTCCTCAAAGGTAAGTCGTTTCCATTACAGATTGTTCTTGTCGTTCCCTTTGTGCTCCAAACTTTTGCAGCCGTGGGTCTCGTGGGATATTTGTCGTTTCGGAACGGTCAAAGCGCGGTTAACGAACTAGCAGAACAACTGATCGATCGGACAACTGATGTTGTTGATCAACATCTAGACTCCTATCTCGCCGTTCCCCAAAAGCTCAATCAGGTAAATGCGGCAGCCATTCGTCGAGGAACGCTGGATGTAAGGAATCGCGAAGCAATGGGACGGTATTTCTGGGATCAAATGCAGGCGTATGACCTCAGTTATATTGGCGTTGGATTAACTGACGGTACGGGAGCGGGATCAGGTCGTTTTGATGGCACTGTGACCGTTGACGAATGGACTGCAAAATCACTCAACAATCTGACCAGCTACGCGACGGATCGCCAGGGCAACCGGATTGGAATGAAGAGCCGTTGGACTGCTGACAATTTCAGCGAATCTTGGTATACCAATCCAATGGCGGCGGGTAAACCGATTTGGGGAGGAACTTTTGCAATTAACCTGCCAACCGGTCCTTATATCGCTGCGGCTGCGGGTCGCCCAATCTATGATGTGCAAAATCGCTTACTCGGCGCTATCACAGCGGAAATCCATCTCTTGAAACTGAGTGACTTCCTACGCCAGTTAAACACGGGGCAGGTGTTTATTGTTGAGCGCGACGGCAACTTAATTGCGAACTCTAGTCCAGCAAAGCCCTTCACCCTCGTTAACGACAAAATTCAGCGCTTGCAAGCGATCGATAGCCCCGATCCGATTGTCCAAACCGTTGCCAAGCACATCCAAAGCACCCAAGGATTTCAGTCAATCGCTCAATCCTCTTTGCTTGAGCTTGAGATTCAGGGAGAACAGCATTTTGTCAATGTTGTGCCCTGGCGTGACGAGTACGGCTTAGACTGGCTGTTAGTCGTGAGCGTACCGGAGCAGACCTTTATGGCGCAGATCAACGCCAATACACGCACGACGATCGCGCTCTGTTTTGGTGCATTAGTGATTGCCTCGTTGATGGGAATCTTCACAACTCGTTGGATTGCTCGTCCGATTCTTCGCCTCAATCGAGCGAGTGAAGCGATCGCCGTTGGTCATCTTGACCAAACTGTGGAATCTAGCAACATTAACGAACTCAATGCTTTGTCCAGCTCTTTCAATCACATGGCAGGACGGCTAAATGAGCTATTCACCGCACTAGAACACAGCAAGAACGAATTAGAAGATCGCGTCGAGGAACGCACCGCTAAGCTGAAGGATGCGTTGGCAGAATTGCAGCGAACTCAAGCTCAAATGGTGCAAAGCGAGAAAATGTCGAGCTTGGGGCAATTAGTTGCTGGAGTTGCACATGAGATTAACAACCCTGTCAACTTTATTCACGGCAATCTTAAGCATATTGCGGAATACGCTCAGGATTTATTAGCGTTTGTGCAGTTGTACCAACACTATTATCCCGATCCGGTCACTGAAATTCAAACCCTGTCTGAAGACATTGATCTAGAGTTCTTGCAGCAAGACCTGCCGAAAGTCTTGTCTTCGATGCAGCTTGGAACCGATCGCATTCGCCAGATTGTGCTGTCTTTGCGGACTTTCTCGCGCATGGATGAAGCCGAGTACAAAGAGGTCGATATCCACGAAGGCATCGACAGTACACTGCTGATTTTACAGCACCGCCTTAAAGCGACCTCTCGTCGATCGGAGATTAAGGTAATCAAAGACTACGCAACCTTACCGCACGTCGAATGTTATGCGGGACAAATCAACCAAGTGTTTATGAATATCCTGGTGAATGCGATCGACGCAATCGAAGACAACATTGCAAAACAAGCGTTCGACAACAATCTTGGTCAAATTACAATTCGCACTTCGGTTGTTGATAGGGCATGGGTTGAGGTGGCGATCGTCGATAATGGATGTGGTATTCCTCCAGCCGTTCAGCAACGGATTTTTGATCCATTCTTCACCACGAAATCTTTAGGTAAAGGAACCGGAATGGGAATGGCAATCAGTTATCAAATCGTGACCGAACAACATCACGGCAAGCTGGAGTGCTTTTCCACCGCTGGGGAAACAGAGTTTATCGTCCGGATTCCACTACAGCAGCAATCGCATCCAGAAAATCAGCAGGCACAAAGACTTGTCGGATTGCACTGAGGTCAGGATTGCAAGTGCAATCTTGCAGACAAATCACGGATGATCCACGACCTCGAATGTTCAACTCTAATGATTTAAGCTAGGATAGGCAACTGGATCATGAACTCAATTCCCTGACCTAGCTCGAACTGAACCTCTAAACGACCGCCATGGTTTTCTTCTACAATTTGACGGGCGATCGTTAGTCCGAGTCCCATTCCTTTACCTACCGCTGGTTCGTGCTAATCCCTCTAATCCGCTCTGTTGCACCTTTCATTGATTGTAGTAATTTGGCACGAGTGATAGCAGTACCTATGAGATGCTATCACTGCAAATTCAACTGATAACTCAATCAATCGTTATTGAGGCTTTGAACTGGGCTTCGGAGTTGGAGCTTTCAGCGCTTTGGGCAAGGGTGGCACCGACGGGACTGGAACAACGCTGGGTTTTGGGCTGGGCGCGATGATCGCACGAGGAGCTGCTTTTTCTCCTAAAATTCCTGGATTGCCTGTATCAAAAACTCCTGCCACACAAGCGATCATCATCGTGGCTAGAGTTCCAACAAATAAAGCTTTCCATCCCAACTCAGAGATATCTTTGCGGCGTGAGGGAATCAGCGCGATCGTTCCTCCCGCAAAGATGCCAACCGAAGCTAAATGAGCAAAGCCCGAAAGCGCATAGCTGATAATGAGAACGGCGCGATCGCTAATCGGATTTTCCGGTCGGGATGCTGCCGCTGCTAAAGCTTGATAGGGAGGAATTGCTGTTTCGAGCAAGCGCCGTCCGATGATTACAGAAGATTCCCAAAGCTCATTCCAGTCCAGCGAAACCCCGGTCAGAAACGTAAACGGCAAAAATAAAACGCCTGTAATATTCGCCAAAGTGACGACTTTGAAGATATCTCCGATCGGCGCTGGAAGCGTTGCCAATCCACCAAAGATTTGATTGATTAGTGAAACCAAGCCCAGAATCAGAATCAGCACGGCTGCGATCGACACTGCCATTTTCACGCCGTCGAATGCCCCCAGAATTGCTGCATCCAGGGGACTGACTCGCTCTTCCTTAGCTTGAACGATTCCGCCATCTTCAGCGAGATATTCTTCCTCTTTGGGAATGCCACCCATTGTTAATGGCTTTTCGGTCTCAGGAACAAGGATTTTGGACAGAACAAAACAAGCCGGGATTGCAATAATCGACGCAGAAACTAAGTGACCCAGAATATTCGGAAACACTGGACGTAGAAAGCTGACATAGATCGCTAAAGTCGATGAAGCGGCGGTTCCAAAGCAGCAGGACAAAATCGCGCAGAGTTCGCTGCGGGTCATTTTCGGCAAATAGGGCTTAACCACGATCGCCGCCTCAATCCCAACAAAAATATTCGCCGCCCCGCTCAAGGCTTCAGCGCCACTCAATCGCATCACCGCATAAAACGCTTTGGCAAATACGTTGGTGATCACCTGAATCACACCGAGATTTTGCAATAGTGCCATCAACCCGGAGAAAAAGATCACCGTTGGCAGAGCACGAAACGCAAAAATGTATCCTAAATTCACGTCGCTCGGTTGTCCGAGCACAGGAACGATATTTCGCCCGAACACAAAACGCGCTCCAGCGTCCGCCGCTAGAAACACTCCATCGAGCAAATTACTAAAAATCTGAAGTGCTTCACGAGTTCCTGGCACCACAAAAACCATCGCACCAAGAACCAGTTGCAGCAGAATCCCAGACAGCACCACTCGCCAAGGAAACAGCTTAGGCGTGCGATCCTCAGAGAACAGCCACGCGATCGCACACAAGCCAAAGATGCCAGCCAACGAAACAAGATTGAGTACGCTCATGGGTAGAATCGGGCGAGAACGCTAGAGAAGTCATCGTTCATAGCACGATACATAAGATTCCCGATTTCGGCGCAATAATCTTTCAGGCTTAAGGCTAAATGATCCTGAAACCCGAATTCCAAGCCATAATGATTGCAGCGTTAACTGACCCTGCATAAATGATGGACGCTTTTGAGCCGACTCCGCCAACTTGGACACAGACGGCGGTTCATTCTTTCTCGTTTGCTTGTCCGACCTGTCATAAGCCTGCGATCGAAGCCGATCGCGTTTGGATTAATCGCCGATCGCCTGTCTTTACCGAGGACTACCGCAAAAAATGGCAGGAGTTCTATCACTGTCAATGTGGTCAGGCGTGGTGGGCTTGGAGCAGTGAGCGACCTCCAAGCGAATTCGGAAACCGCGAAGACGATCTCCGCCGCCGATCGGATTCGTTTAACCCTTTTGACGACTTTTAGGCATCAATTCTCTAAGTTCGCGCAGTAGAGGCAATGTAGGCATAGTCCTTGATCCAGGCTGTGTGAGAATTCCGTGTCGCGGACTAAGTAAAAATGCTAGAAAAAATAAGCCCGATGCCACCATGACGATCGCCGCGCCAGAGGGCAGATTGTAGAAGTAGCTGAGGTACATTCCGCTAATGCTAGAAACAATTCCGATCGCGGCTCCCAAAATCATCACATGATGCAATCGTTTGACCAGTAGATAAGCCGTTGAGCCGGGTGTAATTAGCAGCGATAACACGAGAATCACACCGACGGCTTTCATGCTAGCGACGATCGTTAAAGCAATCAGTACCATTAAGCCTAAATTGAGTAAATTCGTCGGTAGTCCTGCCGCTTGTGCGCCCAGTGAATCAAAGGTATAGAAGAGAAGCTCTTTATAAAAAAGAAAGACGATCGCTAAAATAATCCCAGCAATAATTGCAGTATCTCGAACATCACTAGCGGTAACGCCTAAGATATTACCGAATAGAAAATGATTCAAATCAATTTTGTTATCTTTTTGAATCACGGTAATTAGCGTGATTCCCAATGCAAAGAATGCACTAAAGACAATGCCCATTGCAGCATCTTCTTTGATGGGCGATCGTGTTCGTATCCAGGCAATAATTAAGGTGCTGAGAACGCCTGCAATAAAAGCGCCCACAAAGATATTGAATCCGAATAGAAACGCAATCGCGAGTCCTGGCAGTACAGAATGGCTAATCGCATCACCCAACAGTGCCAATCGCTGCACAATCAGGTAGCTTCCAACGATCGCGCAAATTAATCCGACCAAAATCGCAATGATTAGCGATCGCTGCATGAATCCATATTGCAAAGGCTCAATCAAAGCATCCATAGTTATGCAGCATCCGAGAAGAAGACAACTTTACCGCCATAAGCCTGTTGTAGATTCTCTTGCGTCAAGACTTGCTGACGAGATCCGCTGGCAACCAGCGACTTATTCAACAAAATCAAATCATCAAAGTGCCTAATCGATTCACCCAGGTCATGATTCACCACCAAGATTAATTTATTCTCGCGGGTCAATTCCTTGAACACATCGAACATAATCGACTGGGTTTTTTGATCAATTCCGACAAAGGGTTCATCGAAACAAAACACTTCTGCTTGTTGCGCTAATGCTCTTGCGAGGAATACCCGTTGCTGTTGACCACCGGACAGATCAGAAATCGCTCGATCGCGAAATTCGATCATTCCAACTCGTTCGAGTGCCTGAGTTGCCAATCGCCGACTAATCGAAGAATAGCGCTGAAACCATCCAGTTTTTCTGGTGCGTCCCATCATTACGACATCCCAGACGGTTACAGGATATGTCCAATCAATTTGCGATCGTTGCGGCACATACGCGACTTGATCCAACTGATTGACGAGCGGTTTTCCTTGATAAAGAACTTTACCGCTGATGCTTGGAATTAGACCCAACATGGCTTTGATCAGGGTACTTTTTCCAGCTCCATTCGGACCAAAAATTCCAATTAAGCGCCCCGGTTTGACGGAGAAGCTAATTTGGCTCAGAGCTTCGATCGCACGATATCGAACGCTGAGATCTTCGACTACCAGATTCGATGTCGCTTGGTGGGGATGGGCTTGAGAATGAACGGTAAATCTAGGAGTGGCATCGTCGAAAAAGGGAGTCGATTGCATAACGGGTTCTCCGAAAATGAAAAAAAAATGAAAACCGTGATTACTAAAAGTATTGCAGAAAAATGAAAGGATTATGAAAGCTAAGAAAAATTTTGGAGGGCTTCAATCCTATCCCTGAGTGTAGGCAGCGATTGATCGAGTGCAATCACCATTCGGGCAGACGATCGCATTCGCCCCGCGACACACTTATTATGGAATCTGCTTCTGTTTCAAAAGTCGGATGCCTGCCTTGAATCAATTTTCTTTCCACTGCCAAGCCCGCTGTCAACACACTCACGCCCGCGCTGGAGTTTTTCACACCCCGCATGGAATTGTCGAAACGCCGCGCTTCATGCCCGTGGGAACGCTAGCGAACGTGAAAACCATCACGCCGGATCAGCTCGAAGCCACGGGGGCACAGATGGTGCTGTCGAATACCTATCATTTGCACTTGCAGCCGGGGGAGGATATTGTTCAAAAAGCAGGCGGTGTCCATCGTTTCATGAATTGGTCAAAGCCGATGCTGACGGACTCTGGCGGCTTTCAGGTCTTTAGCCTCAGCGAGATGCGATCGATCACTGATGAAGGCGTAACCTTCCGCTCTCCTCGCGATGGTCAGATGATCAAAATTACGCCAGAGAAGTCAATCCAGATTCAAAATGCGCTGGGTGCAGATGTGATTATGGCGTTTGATGAATGTCCGCCTCCAAGCGTGGGACGCGATGCCACCGAGAAGGCGACTTCTCGCACTTACGATTGGCTAAAACGCTGCATTGAGGCGCACCAACGATCAGATCAAGCCTTATTTGGAATTGTGCAAGGCGGAGAATTTCTAGACCTCAGAGCCGAAGCGGTTCGACAGTTAGCGGATTTAGATTTGCCGGGATATGCGATCGGGGGTGTCAGTGTCGGTGAAGCGCCCGAAATTATCGATCGAGTCGTTCAAGCGACAACGCCGTTGTTACCCGAAAATAAACCACGCTACTTAATGGGAGTGGGAACCTATCGCGAAATGGCACGAGCGATCGCGGCGGGAATGGATTTATTCGACTGTGTGATTCCGACTCGATTAGCACGGCACGGAGCGGCTTTGGTGCAGGGAGAACGCTGGAATCTGAAGAATGCGAAATTCCGCGAAGATTTTACGCCGATCGATGAATCCTGCCCGTGTTACACCTGTCAGAATTTTAGTCGGGCTTATGTCAGTCATCTGCTGCGATCGCAAGAATTGCTTGCCTATACCCTCATCTCAATTCATAACATCACCGAACTGATCCGCTTCACTCAACGCATTCGCACCGCAATCTTTAACGGCACGTTTCACACTGAATTTGCTGCATGGCTTCAACCCGTGGAATGAGATGGAATTCTACGATCGTGATTTTCTCGAACTGCTTGCTCCAGGCTTTCAACCTTAATCTATGAATCCCTGAAAAATTGGCAACTAGAGACGCTCCTCGAATCGTGTTAAAATCCGTATCAATTATGAGTCCTGTGTTGGAGAGGTCATCGCGTCATGGAAGCAGCAATGCTACTTGCAAAATTGCCTGAAGCTTACGCAATTTTTGATCCGTTAGTTAATGTTCTGCCTGTGATTCCTGTTTTCTTTCTCTTGCTGGCGTTTGTGTGGCAAGCTGCCGTCGGTTTCAAATAAACGGCTGAATCAAAACGTAAACAAAGAGAGGGGTCAAAGCTGATCCCTCTCTTTGTTTGTTTAAGCAGAATCTTCTGTGAATTACTTCCGTCCGCCGATCGCTTTTCGAAATGCAGGACGTTCTGTCATGCGCTTGATGTAATTCACGACATTCGGATAGTCGCTGAGATCAAGCTTCAACATCATGGGAATATACGCCAACATTGAACCCACTGCGACATCAGAAACAGTGAAACGATCGCCCGCAATAAATTCCTGTTTTGCAAGAATCTCGTCTAAGGGCTGCATGAGCCGCGGCGTTTCGCGCTCTCGACTCGCTTCAACAAAGACTCCAGGGCCTAAGGTCGCATTTGCAAATAACACCCACTGAGCCGCAATCGCTCGATCGCTCGAATTAGAATTGCCGTATTTGTCAAACAAATAGAGCAGAATTGCGCCCGACTCCCAAAGTTTGAGATCGCCATCGACGATCGCAGGAACTTTGGCAAACGGATTGATTTCGCGAAATGCGGCTTGTTGATGCTCTCCGGATTGCATATCCAGCAGCACAAATTCGTAAGGCACCTCTAATTCTTCGAGATACCATTGCGCGATCGATGCCCGACTCCGCGCACCGCCATAAAGCTTAAGCATGATGTCTTACAGAACTTCGTGAGTGTACTGATGTTGTTTTACATTATCTTCGGTCTTGACGATGCGTTGTGAATTGAGAACGCGCTTGCGATCGACCGAAAAATTGAAATCGTTGCGGCTTGTGCCTGCGGGAATATGAGATTGAGCGCTCGATTTGGCTTTGTAGGTGCGAGCGGATGCGGTGGCGCGAAAGGCGAAATCGTCGCAAAACTGCACATCAGTAGGGAAGTTTTCAGGCAGATGCAAGGAGTCCTCTGAGATCACAGCCCCGATCGTAGTTGCGGTTGCCGATTCATAAGAGGTCGGAATGCCTTTGACGATCGCTTCGAGTGCAGCAGAGGGAATCGGCTCGACGACGCGGACTTCGTGAACTCCGTCATCGTCTTTGATAAAACAAGTGGCTAAACCGACAACAAGATAATCAGCGCTGGTTAGATCATCAGTGTGAGGATAAGCGATCGTAGTAGTCATAAGCGGTGGTGAAAGCCAGATTGAAGGGATTTAGCACAGTTGCGATCGTATCAACCGCTTAGAATCGAACTTTCAGAACGATGTAAATCTTAATCTTGATGCGATTGAAGTGATCGAGCCGCAACCTCCAAGAATTTTGCACGTCAACGGGACGGGATGTGATACCGTTATCCTTTCTTTATTTTGTCTGCGGCAATGAAGCGATTTCTCGGCGCGTTAATTTTGGCAGTGTTGACGACTGGATTGATTGTCGGTGCAGCTTGGTCGAAGCCTTCTCTGGGCGTGGTTTATCCGCCAAACCAGCATGAAACAACTGCCAAACAGATTTTCTTTATCGGCTCAGCCCCGCCCAAAGGTGAAGTGACAATCAATGGCAAGCCAATTCAACGCAGTCCTGGTGGTCATTTTGCACCGAGTCTTCCGCTTCAGTTGGGTGAAAATCAGTTTTCAGTGCGCTATCAAGATCAAGAACTCAAACTTAAAATCACGCGTAGCCCGATCGAACCGCCCGCACCCGTTGGCATGACGTTTGCCAAAGATTCGCTCATGCCTGATGTGGATCTCACTCGATCGCCCGGAGAAACAATCTGCCTCAGCGCGATCGCGCCTCCTAACATGATGGTGAATGCAAAGGTTGCAGGTCAACTGATCCCATTGATGCCGCAAACGCCGATCGCGAATCTCCCCGCAAATTCGGGCGTATTAACGGGCTTGGTTCAGCCGCTCTCGACTCAAGCCACTCAGTATGCTGGTTGTATTCGACCGCAATCGATCGGAGATTTGGGAAAAGTGACTTATCTTTTAGGCAATGTCACTCAGGAAGCCCCTGGAAAGCTTGTGATTCTTGATCCGGCTCGATTAGAAGTCGCAGAAGTGACAGCTGATCAAGGCGCTGCGCGAACAGGCGCAAGTACGAATTTCTCGCGTCTGACTCCACTACCGAAAGGAACGAGAGCCACGATTACAGCGCGTGAGGGTGATTGGGTACGGCTCGATTATGGTGGATGGATTCGATCGAGCGATGTCAAAATTGTTCCTGGAGCGACACCAGCACGATCGATCATTCGCGGCATTACTTCTCGTCAGGTAAAAGGCTGGACAGAAATTTTATTCCCACTGCAAACGCCTGTGCCGCTCTCCGTACAACAGGATCAAAATCGATTCACGCTTACGCTATATAACACCACTGCACAAACAGACACAATCCGATTAGATAATGATCCCGTGATTGCTAGAGCCAACTGGCAACAAGTTGAGCCTGAGAGAATTGAATATCGCTTTGACTTAAAATCGAAGCAGCAATGGGGATATAAATTGCGATACGAGGGAACAACGTTAGTTTTATCGCTAAAACATCCGCCCCGAATCAAGCAGAAATCACTTTCAGGCATCAAAATTCTGATTGATCCAGGACATGGCGGAAACGAAGACCTGGGATCAAGAGGTGGAAACGGCTATCCAGAGAAATCGGTCGCCTTGATTACGAGCAAATTACTGCGGGATGAATTGACGAGTCGGGGTGCAACCGTTGCCATGACGCGTGAAGCGGACGTTGATGTAGAACTTGCCGATCGCATCAAGCGGATTAACGACACTGAGCCTGCGATCGCGCTTTCAGTTCACTACAACGCGCTGCCGGATGATGGCGATGCGATCAATACCAAAGGGGTTGGCACATTTTGGTATCAACCCCAAGCGCATGATTTGGCGATGTTTCTGCACAACTACTTGGTGAAAGAACTCGATCGACCTTCTTATGGGGTGTACTGGAATAATCTTGCTCTGACTCGCCCCACGACGACACCCTCTGTGTTGTTAGAACTGGGATTTATGATTAACCCTGACGAGTTTGAGTGGATTACCAACCCGCAGGAACAAAAGAAACTAGCAGTAACGCTGGCAAATGGTATAACCACTTGGTTTGCTCAGGCTCAATAGATCGACCTTTGGCAGATTGGAATGAAATGGTCTACCTTAGTAGCGTGTGTTGTTTGAGACAAGGGTAGATCGTGAAAAGAATGGGTCTAATGCTATTTCTGCTGCTATTCGTAGCAGTCGCGTGTGTCGCATTTAACAAGCTTCAATCCCGTAAACCCGGTGTTGTTTCCGGCTGTCCAGATTGGGTACTGACACAGACCGAAGCCGCAACAGAGTTTGTTCATCCCAATCAAATTGTCGTTGAACCGTGGCAGGGGCGGCACAATGTTTTTGCAACGTTCAACGTTCCTGATGGCTATCATCCGACTCCGTTTGCTGTAGTGAGGTTTGAGGGATCAAGCCCCTACTGCGGAGATGTAGTGGTACATTCGGCTGCAAACGGCGATCGTCAAGTCACAGCATTCTTTAGAACTCGGACGACGCTTTGGTTGATGTCAAAAGGACAGATCAATCAGTTAGAGCAGCCAAACAACTGGAAACTGGCGATTTTCAAATCTTAGTTCCTTGTTGGAATATCCCACTGAGCGACGATCGCTTGCAGGGTACTAAACGAGACTTGTGCAAAGTATTGTCTGTAGAACTGTTCCTCGCGGACTGCGGTGAAAAATTGCTCGATCGCAGCATTCGCTAACTGATCGGAGTCTTTCAGCGTTATCCTAAAGCGCTGATCGGCATAAGTCACCTGAAAACCAAGTTGCTCTAGTGCTTGAATGCCTGCTTTGAGCGCGACATCACCGATGTGTAAGCGATCGTACAACTGCTGTCGGGTTGCTGTTTTTCCAGTCCGACTGAGATATTTTGCAATTCCCACCAAGGTTTGCCAAATTTCAGCAGCAGGCATCAAAGTTGGGGGAGGATAAGCGATCGCTAAAGGACGCTGCTGATGAATTGCGCGTCTAAACCAGGTTTGAAACTCGATCCAATTTGCAGGAGCAGTTTTAAGTTCGAGCACGTTTCCGTGTGCCGGAGGCAACGCATCTTCAGTTGTCCGATCGCTTCTCCAATCTAAAAGCCATTGTGACTGTGCAGCAACATTCACTTGCTCACAAGAACGCACCGCAATTAAGCGAACCTCATACCGTTTCTGCTGAACATTGTTTTCAAGTTCAACGATCGCATCACACCGCCCTGATGGCAGCTCATACGCATAGTGTCCCCACCAAATACCCGGAAAACCTTTCTCAACTGTCTCATCCCAAATGGTGAAAGGAGTGCGAATGTATTCTACTTTGCGTCCACGGAAATCTTGAAGTTTAGTGTTTCGTCCGGCTTGGAACCAACAATTCCGAATCAGTAACTTAGGAATCGGATTACCCATGCCACAAGGCTCGATCAGCCGAATTTCCTTGTAGAGTTCTAAGTTCAGTTCGCTGACGGTGACACACAAATCTGCTTGAATGGTTGGAATCGGAGGCTCACTCGATTGTAATAATCGCTGATTGATAGCTTGAGCGAATAATTCCAAATTGTCGATCGCCAAACTCAATCCTGCTGCAAACGGATGCCCCCCAAAGCGATGTAAAAGATGCTCTTGATCTTTGACTAACTGATAGAGATCAATTTGATTGGTCGATCGTGCCGATCCTCTGGCAAACTCTCCATCTATAGTTAATAAAATCGTTGGCTTACCGTATTCTTGAGCAATCTGTCCTGCAACCAATCCAAGGACACCCGCGCTCCATTGTTCATCCCACAGCACAATCACACCTGTTGTTGAAAGATCAAGCTGACTCAGTTTCGCCTTTGCTTGCTGCAACACATCTTTCTGCAACGCTTTTCTACGAGTGTTTGCAAGCTCTGTTTGTTCTGCAAGTTCTCGACAGCGCTGGACATCCTGACTGGTAAGTAGTTCCACACAGAAATGAGCATCCCCCTGAATTCGGCTGACTGCATTGATTCGAGGGCCTAACCCAAACGAAATATCAGTCGGTCGATCGCCCGATCGCTTACACAATTCCAATAGTCGAGTAATCCCCGGTCGAGTTGCCTCTTTTGTGGATTGCTTCTGAAGTTGCTCAATGCCTTTCTGTGCTAGATACCGACAGTCTCCCTTTAGCTCAACAAGATCAGCAATCAAGCCGATCGCGACTAAATCTAATAATTGCTCGATCGACTTTTCGGGAACATCCGGTAAAGCTTCGTACAGTGCTTCAACCAGTTTGTAAGCCACTGCAACCCCAGAGAGCGAGGCAAACGGATGATTTTGATCCAGCGATCGCGGGTTGACGATCGCAATCACAGGCAGACGCAATTCTGGCAAAGTATGATGATCAGTCACAATCACATCGATTCCAAGACTTTGAGCATACTGAATCTCATCTAGGTTCGTACTGCCCGTGTCGCAAGTCACTATCAAGTGAACGTGCTTTAGTTGATCAATTCCCGTCTTGGATAGTCCATGTGATTCAGTCAAGCGATTTGGAATGTAGTAGAACAGCTTTTCATGCTGCGGAAAGAACTGTCCTAGACCGTCCCATAAAACCGCCGTAGAAGTAACTCCATCGGCATCGAAATCCCCCCAGATTGCGATCGTTTCATCCCGCTCGATCGCCTGCACTAATCGCTGTACTGCCCACTGCATTTCTTTTCCGAATGCGATCGCGCTCGTCGGTTGATAGCTTGCTGCAAACAAATACCCCGCTAATCGTTCTACCTCTCGGATGCCACGCTGCCACAGCAATTGAGGTAAATAGCGTCCTTCAATTCCTGGAGCCTGTTGCTTCACCGCTTGCACAAACGCTTCTGGAACCTCAGAATCACCATAAACTTGCCATTGCAGAACCGGATCACCCATAAGTTAACCAAGAAATAGATACATAAATACTACCTCTTAAATAGGAACTTCCTGAATCTCTGCAAGGCTGCGAAACGGGTTAGAACTCACCGAATCTTGAGCCGATCGCTCACACCGAATCGCAAAGCTACAGTCCGCACAAGACTCCACAATTTCGGGAGTTTGAGGGAAAAACTCGCCCTGTGTTTCGTAGCGATCGAGCCACATCCCAAACTGATCCAACAATCGCGTCAACGTCTGTCGCGTCTCCTCATGCTGCCTGGAACTGTAGGGAAGCCTCAAGCTCTGCGCTGTTTCTCCATTCGCCTGAAAAAACCAATAAGTCATCGAAATCTGTTCCGGTGCATACTCACTCGTTTCAGCCAGCACAAAGGGATACAAGCGAGACTGCCAGCTTTGAGACAAATCACTTCTAGACGGCTTCGGATAGGTTTTCCAATCGAGAATCTGTGCTTCCTGCTCGGTCAGAATTAGCAAATCATACACCACCGTCAAAATATGCCCGCGAAACTCCAGCATCCGTAAATGTTCACTTTCTCGAAACAAGGGATCGTGAATCTGGAGAATTTGCGGAGCGGCTGCGGTAAACGCATGAAACCACTGCCGCAATTGCGGGTCTTCCTGGAGAAAGGGCGCGATCGGTAACCCCATCTCCCACTGCTGCATCAACGAGTGAAACCGGCTCCCCGCTAAGAGCCGCTCTTGCTGCTCCAGAGAATTTGGCGATCCCAACTGCTCTAGATAAGTGTGCTGAAATTTGCGTGGACAGAGTTCCAATAAATTGAGATGACCTTGAGAAAGCCGCATCGATTACTCTTTGGTTAAAACGAACACACTACCCTCGTTGCCACGCCCGATCCGCAAGTCTTCATCGAGATACGTGATATCCAGCCAACCCTGCTGATCTCGGCTCTCGATACTAAAATCGATCGCGGCGAACTTCTGATCGGATTCTAGCTGGTGAATAAAGTAGTTGGGCGACTGGTAATCGATCAGCCGCTGCAACCCAATGACCGATCGCTCAAACTTCACTTCGACTCGCCGCTCTGTCCGAGGACGGAACCGCGCCACAACGGCAACAATTCCCTCTAAAAACGGCAACCCCGAAACCTCTGCAATGTTATACAGCTTCGCTTCCGGAGCGCGAATACATTGATACACCTGCCCCAACCTTAAGAATGGAAATTGATCGATCCCCAAAATCCCGCGACTGGTTGTATAAAGCAAGCGCCAATTGCCATCGAGTAAACTCAGGGCTTCGAGCGGTCGTGGAGTTGGATTGCGATCCTCAAGCTGTGCGATCGCCGCTAAAATTCCCTGTTTTTGCGCTTCATCGGCAAGAATGCCGCGATTCTTTCCTGCAATCACTTCAAGTAAAGCCGCCTTCCCGATCATGGCACGCTCCTGGAGTAAATAGACTTAATCCTAATCGCTCTCCATAGCTGTGTCTCAGTTTGGAGAAATATTCTTACAGTTGCCTGGATCGTTCTTTGAAAAAATACTTGACATTTTCAGAAAAATGTAGAAAATGCTTTGAATCTTAAGCAAGAAAGCTGAATCAAGCCTATTGCTCTAATTCAAGCAAAAATCCACTCTAAGAGTGACCGCAAGTGGTAGACTCTGGGTGTTTTAGTCGATCTAAGATAGCATTAGAATTCCTTTACGGCTGGAGCTATAAACCCTCAATGACTCACAATCCGTCCTTACGTCAAGAAACTCGAAATCAGCGTGCCGCTATCATTCCAATGCAGCAAGAGTCGTCAATTCTCGACTGGCTTGAAAGCAGCGGACGACTGTTAGCACGCGACAATGCAGATTTCGACTACCTTGATGATGAGGAAGAAATTAACGAACTGATGGAAAACGACGGTGGTACTTTTGACACCGACGACGATGATGACCTCGATTTAGAAGATTAGATGATGCTGGACTAGGTTCTCTAAAGAACCTAGTCCTTTAATGAATGTGGTGTACTGTGCGGAGTGAGATGAAAAGCTTGTGGACGCGAAACTATTGACAGGAAGAGCCTTAAACTTTTCAGGAACGCGATTGTTCCTTGTATTAACGATCGGCATGACCATCGCCGCGATCGCACTCGATCAAACCAGTGGTCGCGCTTGGAGCCAGAACACATCGCTAACCTTCCCCATGTGGATGAGTGGACTGGCAACCGCAGGAGTCGGTTTCTGGGCGGTTCCATTTCTCAAAGCGCTCAAAGCGGGACAGATTATTCGCGAAGATGGGCCACAATCCCATCTAAAGAAAGCTGGTACTCCGACGATGGGAGGCGCATTCTTTGTTCCAGTCGCAGTCGCGATCGCACTGTATCTCTCTGGATTTTCCGGCAATGTGATTGCGGTTTCAGCCCTCACACTCTCTTATGCGGCGATCGGCTTTCTCGATGATTGGCAAATTATTCGCCGCAAGTCGAACAAAGGCATCTCCCCTAGAACCAAGATGGGGTTGCAAATCTCTTTTGCCGTTGCTTTCTGTCTTTGGTTGATGGTGACAAATTCTAGCCTGACGACGATCGCCCTGCCGTTCGGTTTGATGTTGCCGTTGGGAGCGCTCTTTTGGGTGCTGGCTGGCTTTGTGTTAGTCGCAGAAAGCAATGCAACGAATTTGACCGATGGCATGGACGGCTTGGCGGGTGGAACGGTGGCGATCGCGTTTCTCGGTTTGGGGGCGCTGATCTTTCCAAGTCATCCTGATCTGGCGGTTTTTTGCGCTGCTTTGAGCGGTGGTTGCCTTGGATTCTTGGTACATAACCGGAATCCGGCACGAGTATTCATGGGCGATACGGGATCGCTGGCGCTAGGCGGCGCATTAGCGGCAGTTGGGTTATTGACAAATTCGCTGTTTGCTTTGCTGATTTTGAGTGGTCTATTTTTCCTCGAAACGCTCTCGGTGATTGCCCAAGTCGCATACTTCAAAGCAACGAAAGATGCTAACGGAGTGGGTAAACGCCTGTTCAAGATGTCTCCGTTCCACAATCATCTAGAATTGACGGGCTGGACAGAAACTCAGGTTGTCGGCTGGTTCTATGCGATCGCCGCACTACTCGCTGGTTTCAGTCTCGTGATTCATTAAAAAGTTTAATTCCGCACAAAAACTATGATCGAGTCACTAAAATCTGTTATAATAGTGGCTCATCACTCTGGAGAGATGGCTGAGTGGTCGAAAGCGGCAGATTGCTAATCTGTTGTACGGTCTTGAACCGTACCGAGGGTTCGAATCCCTCTCTCTCCGTTTATTTCTAACAACTTATCTCTAACAACAATGTGCGCCCTCGATCGTGTACTACTGCTTTAGGCAGAGGCGACAATCGACGAATTATCGAGAATGAGATGGATCAAGCGTAGATTTTCGTATCTTCGTTTGAAAAAGCATCTTTAACTCTAGAGGGCACAAAATATGACACGATCGAATTTGTCTAAAATTCTGTCTGCGAGTGCGTTAGCGATCGGTCTTGCAACCTTGCCATTGGGATTACCTGCTGTAGCTCAAAGCAGTGGTTCGGGTAGCTCGTCAGGAAATGGCACTGCTGGCTCTACAAGCGGAACGACAGGCACGGGAACGACTGGCACTACAGGAACTGGAACAACAGGTACCGGAACCACGGGAACTGAAAGTTCAGGAACTGCGGGAACGACCGGAGCCGGAACCACGGGAACCGGAACGACAGGAAGTTCGGGGACGACTGGAACTGGAGCGGCAGGTACAGATACAACAGGTGCAGGTGTCGGAGCAGCAGGTACAGGAACGACAGGCACGGGAACGACTGGGACAACAGGCACTGGGACAACAGGGACGACTGGAACCGGAGGTGTTTCTGGGGCAGGAACGACTGACCCAAGCGGAAATACAGGTGCAACCACGATTTCTCCTGCGGGTGCTAACACTTCGACCGCAGGGAGCAATCAAGACTCTGGCGGCAACTGGGGACTATTAGGCGCTTTAGGGCTTGCTGGATTAGTTGGCTTGAGCAGTAGAAGAAGACAAACCTCCTGATTCTTGGAGCGATCGCAGCATCGGCTCACACGGGTCAAACGATGGTGCGATCGCTCCTGTATAGATTTACAGGTAGATTGCAAACTAACCGTAATCTGAGAGTTCAGCTTGTATTTATCACAAGGGTCATCCTCTGCTGAGCATTTGGCAGATATGATCAATTCAATTTTGAATGGAATGCTCGAATGATTGTCTGTCCAAATTGCAATCATCCCAATCCAGACGGCGCGGTGCAGTGTGAGTCTTGTTACACCCCTTTGCCTGCGACGATCGCTTGTCCCAACTGTTCTGCGACCATCCAAGCCGATGCCAGCTTTTGTGGACAGTGCGGCTTTAACCTGAAATCTATGAACGCTTCTATGCTATCGACTCCTGAATCTTCTGATCCGCAGAAACTTCCTGATCCGGTAATTCCTGATGCGTTAATCGAACCTGATCCGATCGTGCTTCCCACTCAAGCCGAAGCCGCTCCTGCGTCAATCCCGCAATCAAATTCAGTCACCCAACTTCAGCAGAGTTATGCCCGATTGCTGAACTTACAGACGAGTACCGAGATCGAGATTCCGCCGAGTTTGACGGTGATTCACATCGGTAAGCCTAACGATCGCATTCCCCCGGATATTGATGTCTCTGGGTTTCCCAATTCTGAGATCGTGTCGCGGATTCATGCAGATATTCGAGTAGAGGGCGATGCTTACTACATTGAAGATGTGGGTAGCTCGAATGGAACCTATATCAATAACTCACCGCTGCCGATGGGTAATCGCCACCGGCTGAGAGCGGGCGATCGCATCTCACTGGGTAAAGGCGATAAGGTTGCGTTTCTGTTTCAGATGTAGGGCGGCAGGTCTAACGATTAGCAACTCCAACCGCAAATGCGATCGCGGCGACGGCACTCAGTAGCGTCATGAGTCCGGCAGGCATGAATTTACGAGTTTCTCTCCAGCGCAAGCCGAAAAAGGTTGTGAGTGCGATCGCGATTAAGATAGCAACGAGCAACCCTCGGACTCGATTCCCTGAATTGGCGTAGGCAGCGACTCCAAGCGCAACAGCGCTTCCTAATCCTGTCATGAGAGAAACGCGGCTTCCCGCTTTGATATAGCCAATGATGCCGCCGATCCCGACTAACAATCCGTAGAGGGCAATGAGAATTGTCCAGAGCATTGTGATTAATCTAGTTATTTGTCTAAAAACGGTTCCTTCACTGTAGAGGCAGATGCCTGATATTGCCGTCGTGCTTCGTACAGCATTAATGCAGTCGCGATCGCTACATTTAACGATTCCACCCCTGCTACTAATGGAATTGTCACCTGAACCTCTGCCAATTCCAGCAATTCGGCTGATAGTCCTGCGCCTTCATTTCCCATCAAAATCACGCTAGGTCGAGAAAAGTCAATTTCCCAATAACTCCGGGTCGCTGTGGGAACGGTTGCGATGATTTGCATTCCTTGAGATTTGGCTGTCGCTAAATCCGCCTTTAAGTCCGAGCGAATTGACATCGGTAAGCGAAACCATTGTCCAGCAGACGATCGCAAAACTTTCGGATTTTCAATATCGGCACAGTCTTCACTCAGCCAGAGTCCTTCCACTCCTGCGGCAGCAGCCGTGCGAATAATCGTGCCTAAATTGCCGGGGTCTTGAATCGTTTCGAGAACTAGACCCAATTGAGAAAATTCGACGGGACGAGTGTGAAAGCGATCGACGGTTGCTACAACTCCATCAGGTTCTACGGTGGTGGCGGTCACTTTGATCACTTCCGGGGTAACGAGCTCAAGCCGCTGCGATCGTCGTTGCAGGTATGCAAACAAATCCGGATGCTGGTGCTGCCAGGTTTCGGTGCAGCAGACGGTGAGAAAAAATAAGCCGATCGCGCTTGCTTCCTCGATCAGATGCGTTCCTTCAAGTAAAACGACTTGTTGTTCTCGCCGTTCTTTAGCGCGATGCAGCTTTCGTAATTGTTTGATCAGTGGATTTTGCAGACTGGTAATCATCTTCTCTTCCGACACTAAAGGAATTTTAGTGCGTCGCTGAATTCCTGGTACACTCAAAAAACTCAATTTGGGCTGCTGTCATGCTGAGAGAACTTTGGCGATCGCTGATCCTCTGCGTTCTGTGTTTTTCTGTCGTGATCGGCTGTACTCGGTCTACGCCTGAACCAATGGCGCAGAATGACGGGCGAATTACGATCGGGACGACTGCCAGTATCAGCACCCTTGATCCGGCAGATGCGTATAGTATTTTTGCCGGAAATCTCCTGTATAACTTAGGCGATCGACTTTATCGCTATAAACCGGGTACGAGTGAGTTAGAGCCGCAGTTAGCGACAGCATTACCGAAAGTGAGTGCGGATCAGTTGACGTATACGATTCCGTTGCGGCGTGGGATTGTATTTCATGATGGTGAGCCATTTAACGCAAAAGCAATGGAGTTTTCATTGCGGCGCTTTATTCAAAATGGGGGTTCGCCTGCATTTTTGCTAGCTGATGCCGTGGATTCGATTTCGGCACAGGGTGAAAATCAGTTAAGCATTAAGTTGAAAAAGCCGTTTGCTGGATTTCCTGCTCTGCTTGCATTTTCAGGTGCGTGTGCGGTTTCTCCCAAAGCCTACAAAATCGAGAAAGGATCGTTTAATTCTGAAAGTTTTGTGGGAACTGGAGCCTACAAATTAGCGAAGTTTGGGACTGATTCGATCGTCCTCGATGCGTTCGAGCAATATTGGGGCGATAAACCTGCAAATCGGGGTGTAAACGTTCAGTTTTTCTCAAGTCCAGCGAACTTATTTAATGCGTTTCGGACAGGCGCGATCGATGTCGCTTACCAGGGACTTGCACTCGAACAAATCCGCAATCTCAGAGAAAACGCTGGCGACAATACTTGGAGAATGATCGAGCGATCGGGCAGTGGAATCGACTATCTCACTTTAAATATGAAATCTCCGCCGCTTGATCAGTTGGAGGTGCGACAAGCGATCGCCGCCATCATGGATCGTCCAATTTTAGAGAGTCGGATTTTTCAAGGACAAGTTGAGCCTTTATATAGTTTGATTCCGAGCAGCTTACGGGAACAGAAGCCCGTGTTTAAGGAATATGGCGATCGCAACATTGAGAAAGCGCGAAATTTACTTACAAGAGCGGGTTATTCAGAATCGAATCCGCTTAAGGTTGAATTTTGGTATCGATCGAACATCTCAAACGATCAGCTTGCAGCCGTGACCTTAAAGGCAGTGGTGCAAAAATATCTCGGTAATTTGATGCAGCTTCAACTCAACAGTGTTGAATCCGTTACCGCTTACAGAAATCTCGACAAAGGCGCATATCCGATCTTTTTGCTGGACTGGACACCTGATTTTCTGGATGCAGATAACTATATTCAGCCGTTTATGGAATGTGCAAAAGGCTCACCGAATCAGGGCTGTGAAGAGGGATCGAGCGCGTTGCAGGGATCGTATTATTACAGCGATCGCGTGAATCAATTAATCGATCAAAGCCGCAAAGAACGCAATCCAGAGGCGCGTCGGCAAATGTTTGAACAACTGCAAGATGCACTGGCAAAAGATGTTCCCTTCATTCCGCTTTGGCAGAACAAGGATGTTCTATTTGTGCAGAAAAATATTCAAGATGCAACGCTAGAAGTGACTCAGAAAGTTCCGTTTGGAACGATGAAAAAGGCTTAGTTCGATGAGTTTTTCCGATTCGAGCCGAGTTGCCCCTAAACCCCCCATTCCTACTCTGTACACACAAAATCGTTTGTCGCTCCGTTTTAGTCAGCCTGTGCCCCCTAGATCCCCCATGACTGAGGAACTTAAAGACAGGAGACTTCCTAAGATTAAGAGATTTTCTATCCTTCAAAGTCCCCCACACGTGGGGGATTTAGGGGGCAAGAAGCCGATAAAAAGAAGCAAGCGATCCGTCGAATTCACATTAAATCTACATCTGAGAAATTACAGACTGGATCACATCCGGTTCAACTTGATCCGTCACAATCACCGTTCCGATTTGTCGCGGTAAAACAAAGCGGACTTTTCCATCTTTGACTTTCTTATCAGCTTGCAGCGTTGGCAGAATCTTCGACCGATCGCACTCCTCCGGAATTCGAGTTGGTAAACCCGCTTTTTCAATCAGAACCTTTTGACGATCGCACTCTCCTCGATCCCAGAGTCCCATTTCAACCGCAATCAATCCCGCCGCCATCATGCCAATCGCAACGCCTTCTCCGTGATTGACCACGCGATAATTCGTTAAACTTTCGATCGCGTGTCCGATCGTGTGTCCGTAATTGAGAATTTCCCGTAATCCTGATTCTTTCTCGTCTTTGCTGACGACGTGCGCCTTCGCTTGCGCCGATCGCACCAACATTTCATACACCAAATCATCTCCGACAGCGCGAATCTGATCTAATCGCTTCGCTTGCTCTAGTTTCTCAAATAGCTCCGCGTCCCAGATGATCCCGTATTTGATCACTTCGGCGATCGCGGCGCGGAACTCCCGCGAAGGCAGCGTTTTCAAAACTTGCGGATCAATCAAGACCAGTCGGGGCTGATGAAAGGCCCCGATCAAATTTTTCCCGTTCGGGTGATTCACCCCAGTTTTGCCACCGATCGCGGCATCCACCATCGCCAAGAGCGTCGTTGGCACCTGAACCACGTTAATTCCCCGGAGCCAAGTTGCCGCAGCAAACCCCGTCATATCTCCGATCACGCCGCCACCTAACGCGACCATCACCGACGATCGTTCTAACCGATTCTCTAACGCTGCATCATAAATCTTTTGCAGCGTTGCCGGGGTTTTGTATCGCTCCCCCGCCGGCAAAATGCACGAACTCACCGTAAAGCCTGCTTGCGTCAGCGCATCGATCACCGTTTGCCCATAATGCTTAAAAATCACTGGATTCGAGACAATTAGCGCTTTTTTGCCGAGCTTGGTCAAAGTTTGCATCCGATCGCCAATTTCGTTAATCGACGCGATCGCGATGTCGTAGGAGTTTTGGGGTAGCGTAACGGGAATAACAGACGGCATGAGTCGCTCTCAAAAACAGCGTTTGGAGTGATTTTATCAAGCGATCGAGCCGCATGAAGTGATCAAACGCCCTCCGTTTTTTTGTATAGTTTTGTTAGAGAGGTTAGGAGACACAATTTATGTCTGCAGTCATTGCTTATTTCTTGATTGTCGGTGGCGCGATCGCGCTTGCTTATGGTCTGTTCTTTACTTTCCGCGCAATCAAGCTGATCTAGGTTTCTTTGGGGCGATACAAGTTGTACAGCCCCAAATTGACCCTCTAAGCTTTTGGCACCACTTTCAGGATGATTGGTGCATCGGGTACATCCATCGTAATGCGGCTTGGGGTCGCAAACGTGGCAGTTGCATTCGGCGATCGATTCGGTAAAAAGGTTGCAGCTTCCTGGGTTGGCGTTAGCAAATTCACGGTGACTCGCTGAGTTTTTAGCGTCTCGGTACTTTCAGAATTCAGCCACATCACCAGATAAAACTCCCCATTGCTCTTTTGTAAAAGCGTGTGGCGCAAGTCTTTCACATTTCCACTGAAATAATAGGAAAGCCCTCCGCTTGCGGTACTTCCAGGCGTGTCCTTTAGGATGCGAATCAGATTTCGCAGCGCATAAAACGCAGGTTTCGGGGTTCCATCGGCACGAATAATGCCAAAGTTATTTTCAGCATCCGGTAAAGGACGCTGATCCATGAATTCATAGAGATACGTCCGATTCACGCCACGATTGAAAAACTCCAAGAACGTTCGCGGAATGTATTTCGCTGACACTTGCTCAGTCACCGCTTTGTGACCCGTTTCACGATCGTTCACTGCATTGTGATATCCCGTTTCCGTCGCGATAATCGGTTGATTGCCAGAATACTCTCTGGTCAATGGAAGCCAGCGACGATCGAAATCAAATCCCGGAATTCGTCCGCCTGAATAGCTGTGCATATTACCGAAATCGCTAAATTCAGCCAGTGATCCCACTCGTTGCCCGTTCTCTGGTTGCGCCATCGATGGAACGAGCACTGGAAGATGAGCGGTCGCCGGATCGCTTTTTACCGCACGATACAAATCTGCCTGATACTCCCGCAGCCCATCCGGGAAAGGCTTGCCTTCATAGCGCATCGTTTCAGCGCTAGCATCCCACTCGTTTGGGCCTTCGACAGCCGCAATTCCTGGTAATGCCTGTTTGATTTGCTGTACAACGTTGTCGGGTGTACCGCCGAGTCGCGGATCGATAATCAGCGTAGACTTAATTCCAAACGTTGCCAGTCGTCGCAGCTTAGTGAACACTTCTGGCTTGTTTCCACCATCGCGAATATGGCGAATGCCCAATTCTCGTAAACGCGGCTCGAAGACATCGGCGTAACGGTCATGATAACTAATCCCCGTATAGCGCAGATTCACGTTCATGCCGATCGAGTCAATAAACGTATCTGCTGGTCTTGCCCGTTCTCGAATCGTGTTGGCGATCGCAGTCGTCATGACATAGCTTGTGTCTACAGGTTGACTAGAGAACACTTGCAGTAGATAAGTTCCAGCACTCAGAACAGCAGCGATCGATTCGATCATGGTTCCATCATTGGCAGAGGTGCTAATAATATCGCCCTGCTCATTGAGCAGTTTCAGATCTACGTTAGCAGCTAAGTTTCCAATGCTGATGTTAATCGGTGTGGGTTCAGTTAGGGTAAACCGATAAAAATCAGCCGGGTGATCGGGACTCAAAGCGCCATTAATCGGAGTGAAGTCATCGAGATTGATGTCTTGTGGATCGCTCGACAAGGCTGCACCCGGATTGGTATTCGTGCTAATCAGGGGCGATCGTAGCTGACTTTGTGGAATCACTTCCTCGGTTTGACTCGGACTTGACCACTGGAGTTTGACTGACGCATCTCCCCCGAATTCTGCATATTCGACTCGGATGCTGTAATTTTGCCCCGCATCGAGAGCGATGGTTGAATTGCGATCGGTCGGGTTGTACCAGCGATCGATCAGCAGTTGATCATTGATCCAAACGCGAATCATATCGTCTGCATCTGCCGAAAAAGTATAAGGCTCGGAATACAGTGGGGTAACTTCCCCTGTCCAGCGCACCGAAAAATCATCGGCATTCACCGCCGAATTTGGGCTACTCCTGCCCCAGTTGAAATCGATCGTCGGATCAGTGCGAGTGATCGATCGCTGCTCTAGATGGGTGTCATTGAAGTATTCCGCCTTGAGTCCCATCGCACCATAAGTGGTAGAACTCGAAGATGCCACCACATTCATCGATGGAAACAACGCATCAGGATTTGGATCACTCATAAGCGCGGCGGTTGGATTTGCAGACAGGCTAAAGCTGCCAATATCCCGATTGAGATTGGGAGATGGGTCTAACACCATTATGAATTCCTGTGTAATTGAGAGCAAACTGAGCGCAAGCTTTACCGGGATTTTTAAACCTGTAATCAGGCACAGTCAGAAGCAAGCCTGAGTGACAGCCTTGAAACACATCTGGCGATCAGCCAGGACATCTATGTGGAAACTCAGTTGGGGTAACAAAACGAACTCAAACAATCAGATCATTTCGCTTCACACATTAGAAGAAGTACAAAGTTGAAGTGCCTAGTGCAAAAGAGTAAGCAAGCAACTTAAGTGGTGAAGCTGTAATAGTTCTGATTGAAACTTCTCCGTATCCTAGACCAGCTAATTTTATGTGAGTGACTATTTTTACTTTCTGGCAAAACGCAGATTAACGTTGAACTTAACAGATGCAAATCTTGGTAGAGCGCAACTCCTAGACTTTTCTGAACTCAATGTCAAAACTCAATGTCAAACCTGGCTAAGTCTTCCCCGATCGCCGATGAATCTAACTTGGGTGAGATGATCATTTCTGCTGACGCTCTACCCAACCGCGCCTAAGTTTTTGCACAAAGTCTAAAAAATGTAACGGTTCGCAACGTATAATTGGGAGCGAATTGTCGATCACAAGTTAGGTGAACAGACTACATGCGAGTAGCGATCGCCGGGGGCGGCTTAGCAGGATTATCCTGTGCGAAATATTTAGTGGATGCTGGACACACGCCGATCGTGCTGGAAAGTCGCGATGTCTTGGGTGGTCTAGTCGCAGCGTGGAAAGATGAAGACGGCGATTGGTACGAAACCGGACTTCATGCTTTCTTTGGGGCTTACCCAAACATGCTGCAACTAATGGGAGAACTGAATATTCTCGATCGACTTCAGTGGAAAGAACACGCGCTGATTTTCAACCAGCCGGAAAAGCCAGAGACTTACTCCTACTTCAAAGTTCCAGATATCCCGGCTCCGTTTAACGTCATCATGTCGATTCTGAACAATAACGATATGTTGACCTGGGAGCAAAAGCTCCGATTTGCGCTCGGACTTTGGCCCGGTGTGCTCAGGGGTCAAAAGTATGTCGAAGACATGGACAAATACAGCCTACTCGAATGGCTGCGGCGACAAGGCATCGGAGAGCGCGTTAGTTCTGATATTTTTATCGCTGCCTCGAAAGCGCTGACGTTTATTAACCCTGACGAAGTTTCAGCGACGATTATTCTGACGGCGCTGAACAAATTCTTGCAAGAGCGCTACGGCTCGAAAATTGCTTTTCTCGACGGATCACCCACGGAAAGATTGTGTCAGCCGATCGTGGATCACATCGTTGCTAACGGTGGGGAAGTTCACCTGAAAAAACCGCTCAAGCAAATATTGTTAAACGATGACAATACGGTAAACGGCTTCCTGATTCGCGGACTGGATGGTGCGCCCGATGAAGTGATTACCGCCGATCGCTATGTTTCGGCAATGTCGGTCGATGTGATGAAGGTCTTGATGCCAGAACCTTGGAAAGCGGTGCCCTTCTTCCAAAAGCTCGAAGGGCTAGAAGGCGTTCCTGTGATCAATCTGCACTTGTGGTTCGATCGCAAACTCACCGACATCGATCAGCTTTTATTTTCGCGATCGGACTTGCTGAGCGTGTATGCCGACATGAGCATTACCTGCAAAGCCTATGAAGATCCCGATCGCTCGATGCTGGAATTTGTTCTGGCTCCCGCAAAAGATTGGATCGACAAATCCGACGAAGAAATCATCGCAGCCACAATGAAGGAGCTAGAGCGGTTATTCCCGCAGCACCTGACCGGAGATGATCCTGCCAAGCTGCGGAAATACAAAGTCGTGAAAACGCCGCGATCGGTCTATACCGCTTCACCGGGGCGACAGGCTTATCGACCAGAGCAAATGACTCCGATTGAAAACTTCTATCTTTCGGGGAGCTACACGATGCAACAGTATCTGGGGAGTATGGAAGGTGCCGTCCTTTCTGGTAAGCTGACAGCGCAGGCAATTACGAACGCGCCTGTCTCTACCCCGACTGAGCCGAAACGCTTAGTCACCAGTAGCAATTAGCGCTTTGTCAACCCTTCCATTTGTTCTAACGAATGCTGCAATTGCCCGAACAACCCTCCTCCTATGTACGATCGCTGGCTTCTGTCGATGAGGCTTACGAACAGTGCCGCCAATTGATGGAACACTTCACCAAGTCTTTCTACTTGGCGACCTTGTTATTTCCGACTGAAAAACGACGTGCGATCTGGGCAATTTATGTCTGGTGTCGTCGCACCGATGAGTTAGTCGATGGCTTCAACGGCAAGTCCGCCACGATGGACACCCTGGACGAGTGGGAAACACGACTCGAAAAAATCTTTGCGGGCTACCCGGAAGATGATTTTGATGTGGCACTGGTAGACACGGTGGAGCGATTCCCGATCGAGATTCAGCCGTTCCGCGACATGATCGCGGGACAACGGATGGATCTCTATCGCAGTCGCTATGAGACGTTTGACGATCTTTATCTCTATTGCTATCGAGTGGCGAGTACCGTTGGGCTAATGTCTACTTCAGTGATGGGACTCGCCGAACCGGATACTTCTGCACCTTGGTATTGCCCAGAGCCGGGATATTCAGCGCTGGATGATGCGATCGCGCTCGGTGTGGCAAAACAGTTGACGAATATTCTGCGCGATGTGGGTGAAGATGCGCGACGGGGTCGAATTTATTTGCCGCTTGAGGACTTGCGGCGCTTTGGGTATGGCGAAGATGATTTGTTCAAGGGCGTGAACGACGATCGTTGGAAAGCGCTGATGCAGTTTCAGATTGAGCGGGCGCGGCAGTTTTACACGCAGGCAGAGCGGGGAATCGCTACGCTGAATGAAGATGCGCGTTGGCCCGTTTGGTCGGCATTGATGCTGTATAGCCGGATTTTGAATGCGATCGAGAACAACAACTACGACAACTTCAATCGTCGGGCATATGTGCCGGGAATGCGGAAGTTGTCGCTGCTGCCGATTTCTTGGCTGAGAGCGAAGGTACTATAACGATCGCGATCGCACAATTAACGAGGTGCGATCGCTGGCATGAACTTGAGTTTTTCCCAAAATTGAAGAATTCCGGGCTTGCCATAACCTTTCCCAAAGGGAACAAGAGTTTTAGAGCTAGCGATCGCCTTCAGATAGTTTGAGGTTCTCAATGATCGTCTTTAAGTGAGGCTCAAACTGCTCTAAGCTGCTCAGCTCTTTGAACACACTACTCTCTGCCGCTGGGTCGTATCCC
Source organism: Cyanobacteria bacterium FACHB-DQ100 (assembly GCA_014695195.1). NCBI lineage: Bacteria > Bacillati > Cyanobacteriota > Cyanobacteria bacterium FACHB-DQ100. Next base: position 96,754 of record JACJNW010000034.1, read on the forward strand.
GTGACGATGGTGTTCAAATTGCTATCAAACGCCATGTAACTGACGTACTTTTCTCGAACCTTTCCAGACTGATCGATTCCCTTAAAGCCATACCTTAATCCGGGTAGAGCACCGACTTTAACTTCTTCGGGGGATTGTACCTGAACTTTGTAAGCTTTGCCGTAAGTTGAAGTTCGATCGGCTTGAATGGTTTTGTAGTAATCTGCGATTACAGCTTTCAATGCTGTTAGTACCTTTGCTTTATCATTCGGATTACTGTAAGTAAACAGTCCTGGAACTAAGCCAAGCTTGTCAAATTGAGCCTGCAAGATCGGAGACTTGTCGTATGTCCAGCGCTGGAGTTCGACGCTGCCCAGATACACTTGATTGCGGTAGGCGCACAAAAAGGGAGCTTCACGATCGCATGGGCGAACCTGCCATCCTGCAGGCGCAGACGTTTTACCAAGTAGAGAGATCCAGGCATTGTTTAATGCTTTCTGTGTGTCATAAAGCGGTGTTCCGTCCGTTGCTAACACGACATAGCGGTACTGGCGAAATGCAGTAGCTAGGTAAGGCTTGAGTTGGTTGAGATCATCAGCATTGCGAACAGCCACTTCAAAGTAGCCCCCTTCAGGAACCCAAGCAATCCACCAGCCTTGATTTGCCCTAGCGTAGCCTACAGTTTCCCAGAACTTAAACCTCGCTCTGCGTTCGTCTTCAGGATGGATACTTTGGTTGACTTTACGCCAGCGGGGTTGCCCTGGGTTCCGTAAGGCATCACGCAGCATTGGTAAAGGCATCTGTACGGGGGGACGATTGAGATACCAGCTATAGCGATCGCGCTCGGTCATTAGATGCGTTCGAGTACAGCCATCATATTGAGCCGAGACTAATCGCCCATCGGCTGTGTAAACTTCATAGGTCGAGCCTTCTAACTGTAAGGTGTTGAGAATTTGTCGTTTTTCGAGTCCAGTTAAACGATCGAAAGCCGGAGTCAGCGTAATGCGGCGCTCTGCGATCGTCTCTAACATCTTCTTCCCAAAGAACTGATTGGGATCATTTTTAAGTTGATTGGCGCGTTGTCTAACTTCAAGGTTGACTTGTTCGGGTGGGCGACCGTAGCCAGCACAGTTTGCAAGAGCAGGTTTTGAAGCTGTAGTGAGGCTTGCAAGTAAGAGAATCGGAAATAAAGAACGGAGGAGATACGACTGTAATCTAAGTGACGTGAACATTTACAGGAACATCAATCTATGTGTTTGCTCTATTGAGATACAATCGTGTTTGCCTCAATTCTGGAAGGTATTGCAACCCCACCAGACTTCTTTGTCAGGCTGATGTCATACTCATCGCGCTTTTCCCATCGCTGACTAAATGTCCATCCTCCATGTAGACAATACGATCGGCAATATCTAAGATGCGGTTGTCGTGCGTGACGAGCAAAATCGTACAGTGCTGCTCTTTTGCAAGTTTCTGCATTAGTTCAACCACATCGCGACCTGACTTTTTATCGAGTGCAGCAGTCGGCTCATCGGCAAGCACAATTTTTGGATGACTGATTAAGGCACGAGCGATCGCGACTCGCTGTTTTTGACCGCCAGAGAGTCCGTCAGGATAGTAGTCTGCTCGATGTCCGAGTCCAACGGCTTCGAGCATTGAGATCGCCATCGCATCCAAGTCTTGATGGAGATAGCGATCGTGCAATTCCAGCGACATTCTGATATTTTGCTTTGCGGTTAAGAACGTCATTAAGTTATGCGCTTGGAAGATGTAACCAATGTTTTTGCGGAGTTGCGACAATTGTTGTTTTGTGGCTTCTCGAATTTGTTGATCCAGAATCGTGAGGCTGCCTTCTTGAGCCGATCGCAAGCCGCCTAAAAGCGTTAACAGTGTAGTTTTACCCGAACCAGAAGGACCCGTCATGATCACAATCTCGCCTGCATAAATATCGAGATTGATATCAAACAAAACTTGCTTCCTCAGATTGCCTTGACCAAAGTAGTGGTTCAGGTTTTTAACAGAAATAACAGGTTGCATGATTAGAAAATATCCGCAGGATCAGCAGCTTGGAGTTTTCGCATTGCGATCGCGCCCGAAATCGAACACATCGCAACAGTAAGAACAAACACCGTAATGGCACGATTGGTATTCATGGCAATGGGGAGCAAGGTTGCAGCATAGGTAATTTGATAGAGTCCAACCGCAACCGCAAAGCCTGGAATAAAGCCAAGCACAACGAGAATTAGTGCTTCTTGAAGTAGAACATTGAGCAAAAAGCGATCGCTATATCCCATTGCTTTCAATGTGGCATATTCAGGTAAGTGGTTAGCAACATCAGTGTAGAGAATTTGATAAACAATCACTGTTCCAACAATAAAGCCTACAACTACACCAATTCCGAAGATAAATCCGATTGTTCCTTGACTTTCCCAGTAGTTCCGTTCGATCGCTGCAAACTCTTGAGGAGTCAGCACTTTTACATTAGGTAAGTTTGCACTCAGTTGCGCCTGAACTGCTTTGATATCTGAGTCTGGTTTGAGTTGAATCAGTCCAATATCGATTTTGTTTGCTTGTCGATCGTTGTAGAGCTTCAGGAAAGTTGAATCGCTCATGAACACATTTCCATCTGCGGTAAAGGATGCGCCCATGGTGACGAGTCCGCTCACTTGGATCACTTGCTGATTAAGTTCAGTCGTAACCGTGCCTTGCTTTTGGAAAGTATCTGCGATCGCGCCAAATTCAGGACGACCAACGCGATCGAACACAACATTGTTTAATAGCTTGAGTGGTTCTAAGCTCTCTTGCAATGCGGGCAGCTTAAAGCTCGGTGCATCTGGTTCAATTCCCCAAATCAGAATGCTTCGAGTTAAGCGAGTTTCGGGATTTTTCCATTGTCCCATTGCAATCCGGATCGAACTGACGGATTGAACACGATCGTTGGTCAGCGATTGATAAAGCTGCTCCCGCGAGAACGGTGTGAAGGAAGCTAAGCTTTTGAACTGTGGATCAATCAGTACCAAATCCGCTTGCAACAACCGATGTGGCACTGTTGCACTGTCATACAGCGAATCTTGAAAGCCAAGCTGCATAAACATCAGCATATCTGCGAAGCCAATTCCCGCGATCGCAACAATTAAGCGGGCTTTCTCTTTCATTAACTGGAACCACGCCAGTGGTGTTTTGCGAGGCATATCACAGTCCTAATAGGGTGGATAGCGGATTAAATCATCGAGCAAATCGTAGATCGTCAGTATGTTGAGCTTTGCGATCGATATCATGAGGCGAGTGCGACTGTAAGAGCAGCCTCGAAGCGCTTGATATCCTGCTTGAATCAGCGTAAACCACGGTGAAAGCTGCATCCGTGCAAAACGTACCCACACTGAGAAAGTCTTAAAGTTCATAGCGTAAAAAGCTTGTTACGAGAATTGATGAATAGCCCCACAACATCAAGCCCGCAAATAAGATATTTGCGTTTGGATCAATGTTTGGAAAGACCATTGGAAAGAATAAGACACTTCCAACATCTAATAGCATTCCCGGTAAAGCAATCAGCAATGCAGCTTTGGGACGTGCGATCGCATCCACTCGCTGCCAGACAAAAACTCCTGTCACAACAATCAGCATTGCGATCGTTGTTGCTAAAAACAATCCAATCGATAGTGCAAGGTTAGATGGATTAAGAAGGAACTGGCCGATCAAACGAAATGCGATCGTTGCCACAAGCCAGATCAGAAACCCAACTCCTAAAAACAGCATTGTGAATTCCCCTGTTATGCTTCTTGAGGTGAACGTTTCATTGCCCAGTAATCACGACCTGCAAAGGTTCCGTGATGAGCAATCACAAAGCCATGACGCTGATAAAATCGCACTCCGCCTGGGGTTGAGGTTTCTAGATAGCAAGGTAGTTTTGTACGATCGGCTTCTTGCAAAACGGGCTGAAGTAACTGTCCACCAATGCCTTGACTTTGACATTCAGGCGACACTCCTAACATCGCTAAGTACCAATGCGGTTCTGAAGCGGTGCGATCGTGCAATCGAATCTCTGTACCGATAAACGAAGCAAAATCAAGAATGCGATCCCAACGCAGATAAAACGGGACAAAGAGCAATCCTGATGTCACGACTTGCCACAGTTGAGATAGGGTAATTCGAGCAGCCTCCGGAGGCAGCCACATTGCAACTCCTTTGGGATATTCGGCAGTCGTATAGATCTGGTTGTACGATTGCCCATAATTGAGCATGGCTTGACTGATTTGCTTTAGAGCCGTTTGCTTTGCGGTACTTTCTTCGGGTAAAAACTGCCCAATAAGTGGATCTTGACTAAAAGCAGCTGCGAGTTGATTCGATGCGATCGCAAACTCTGACGGGTTCAACTTAACAATGTCCATCTCTTTCTCCTTAAATCGAACGTTCGTTATCCGTTAGTTCAGCAGAATTGAGGTTTGAACTTGTAAATTGGTTAAGCTCGAAACTCGCTTGCTTGCTTCTGGAGTTAAGCGAATTTTTACCTCAATGACCCGCCGATCGAGGTTTTCTCCGGGTTGATTGCTAAACACATTCTGCTTGTCCACCTGCAATCCAATCTCAGAAACAGTTCCCTGCAATTCTCCAGTAAAGGCTTGCCCTGTAATTGTTGCTGCCTGTCCAACTTTCACATTGGCAATATCACTTTGATAAACTTCAGCCACTGCCACCATCTGATCATTCTGTGCTAAATCTGCAACGCCAGAGTCGCTAATCTTTTCGCCACTGCGGGTATGAACTTTGAGAATCTGACCCGCCATCGGCGCACGAATGTAGGCTTGCTCTAGTTCGGTTTCAGCACGTTTCATTGCTGCGATCGCGCTACTTACCTCAGTGGCAACCGTCTGAACATCCACAGGGCGCACTTCTGCAATTCGATCTAATGTAGCTCTTGCTTCGGTTAACTGTGCTTCGAGTGAATTCGCAGATTGACTTTGTTTCGCTTGGGCTTGTCTCAGTTGGGATTGTGCTGTGTCAAGTGCAAGACGTTTACTATCTAAGTTAGACGCTGCGATCGCACCTTGCTGATAGAGTTGATTGAATCGATCGAACTCTGCTTGTGCGGTTCTGGCTTCAGATTGCCAACGTTTGACTTCTGCGGCTTGAACTGCAATTTCACCCTGGCGATCGGCTTGCAAGCGAGTAATCGCGGCTTGCTGGGCTTCAATCTCTCCCGTCTTTGCGCCTGCTTTGACTTGGGCAAGCTTGGCTTGGGCAACTCGTACCTGTTCACGGGCTTGATCGAGCGCATTTTGCAAGCGATCTCGTGAATCTAAAATCGCAACTACCTGACCTTTCGTGACTCGATCTCCCTGCTTAACCAAGAGTTGGGCTACGCGATCTCCATCAAGCGCGATCGGAGCCGAGATCCGAATCACCTCAGATCCAGGTTCTAGTCGTCCCAAGGCAGCAATCTTCTTAACAGTTGGAGCGGTTTCGACAGGCAGAGCGGCAGGCTTCGGAGTGAATTGAGAAACAACATAAAATGACGTTCCACCTGTAATCAGTGTAGCAATCCCAATTCCAATCCAAAGACGATTCTTAGGTTTCAGAAAGATGTCAAGACTCATGGTTTTTTTGGTTTCAGGTTGTGTTTCTCTAAGTACAGCGTTAGCATTTCCGATAACAATTTCGCTTGTGCTTGGTAATCAATCTTTCGATGTCCATAAAGTTCTTGCAGTAATAATCCATCAACAACGCTCATCATGAAGAGCAAGATTTGTGGATTATCAATTCCAAGCATTTCAGACATGATCTTTTCAGCTTGGTCACAAATCCGTCTGAAGACTTCGCTGACTTCTTTTCCTTCTCGTTGCTGATGTTGGTAAAAGTCTGCCATCAGCAATGTTTGTTTTAGAAAGTAGTCTCGATGCTCCTCAAATATTGCAAATGCAGCCTGAGTTTGCTCTGCAAGGTCCTTTCCTTCTAACCGAGTCGAAAAATTGCGAATATCTAACTCAGATAGTTCTTTTAGTAACTGCTCGAATAATGCCTCCTTACTCGGAAAGTAGTGATACAGCGTTCCAGTCGAAACACCTAACCCTTGAGCAATTTGCCGCATTGTGATCGCGGCATATCCTTTCTCTGCAAACAGATCAAACGACTTAACTAACAGTTCCTTGCGATAGCGATCGTGGTCAACAACCTTAGGCATACAGGTGAATTCAGATATCGAACATTCGATATATTTTACTGGTTAAACATTGAGAAACCCCCGATGTCTTCTGCAATTGTTCTTTGACGATCCTTGCTCGATCGTTCTATTTATATCGAACGCTTGTTATAAATTCTGTCTCATAAATTTCTGTTTGTAAACCCCCTTTAGAAAATTGTTTGAGATGCAGTTTGCATCTTCTTTAGGCGATCGCTCCTAAATCCGCTCGAAGATTGCTCAAGTCAAAAGATTCGCTTACTATTCTCGATAGTGTGATCAACTTGAGGTGCGAAGCGGCGATGAAAAAAACTTTATTTCTTAGTCCACCTTCCTTTGATGGGTTTGATGGCGGTGCAGGTGCCCGGTATCAAGCAAAGCGAGAAATCACTTCATTTTGGTACCCAACCTGGCTCGCTCAGCCTGCTGCTCTCGTTCCAGAAAGCCGTCTTGTAGATGCACCCCCTCATCATCAAACGCTTGAGGATATCTTAGCGATCGCTAAAGACTACGAACTGGTGATCATGCACACCAGCACGCCAACACTTGCAAATGATGCTAAAGTTGCTGCCGCGATCAAAGCACAAAATCCTGGCACTCAAGTCGGACTGATTGGCGCTCATGTTGCCGTGTTACCAGAGCCAACGTTAGAGCAGCACCCGATTATTGATTTTGTCTGTCGGCATGAGTTCGACTACACCTGCAAAGAACTCGCAGAAGGGAAACCTTGGGATCAGATTGATGGTCTGAGCTATCGGGATCAATTTGGCACGATTCACCACAACAAAGATCGCGCCCTGATTCACGATTGGGATCAGATGCCGAGTGTTCTCCCGACTTACGATCGTGATCTCGATATCAACAAATACTTCATCGGCTATCTGCTACATCCTTACATTTCTTTCTATACGGGTCGCGGTTGTCCTGCAAAATGCTCGTTCTGTCTTTGGCCTCAAACGATCGGCGGACATCAATACCGCGCTAAGAGTCCTGATGTCGTTGGGCGGGAAATGGAGGAAGCGAAAGCAATTTTTGGCGATCGTGTGCGCGAATACATGTTTGATGACGATACCTTCACCATTGACAAGCATCGAGCGATCGCGATTAGCGAACATATGAAGCGCTTGAAGCTGACTTGGAGCTGTAACGCTCGTGCAAATCTCGACTACGACACCTTGAAGCAACTCCGAGACAATGGTTTACGGTTGCTGCTGGTTGGATTTGAGTCAGGTAATCAAGAGATTCTCAATAATATCCGCAAAGGTGTGAAGCTCGAAGTCGCAAAACAATTTATGAAAAATTGCCACGACTTAGGCATTACTGTACACGGCACATTCATTATCGGGCTGCCGATCGAAACGCCTGAAACAGTCGAAGAAACGATTCGATTTGCTTGTGAAATCAATCCGCATACAATTCAAGTGTCGATCGCAGCTCCATATCCGGGGACTGAACTGTTTGCCCAAGCGCAAGCGAACGGCTGGTTCAGCGATGCCGCAATGGTGACGGATTCAGGCATTCAAACTTCAACTTTGCATTATCCCTCGCTGTCGAGTGCAGACATTGAAGCTGCGGTCGAGCAGATGTATCGTCGCTTCTATTTTCGACCGAAAGCAATCGTCCCGATTGTGCGGGAAATGCTGAGCGATCGCCAAATGCTGATTCGACGCTTACGAGAAGGTCGTGAATTCTTTGATTATCTGAAAGAGCGTCGTGCCCAAGCTCAGAAGCAGTCTGTGCATTCTTGAGAGCCGCTCTCACCTAAATCGAGTAGTACAGCGGGAAGGACTTCGCGTCTTTGGGTTTGACATAAACGCGCTGATCGGGCGAAAGATTCAACTCATCAAAACGATCGCGGGTTAAATGCGCCGTCACCACTTGACCATCATCGAGCGTCAATTCTGCCTGAATTTCCCAACCTAAGTGAATTAATCGCGTGACTCGTGCGGAAACCGTCGAACCATTCGGAGACGTTTCTACAACGACATCATGCGGACGCAAGAACATTTCAGGATGTGCGGAGTCAAAGCCGTTATTTTGGAAAATTCGCGACGAACTTGGCAACACATTCACAGGGCCAATAAAGCTCATCACAAACGCAGTTGCCGGATGATCATAAACATTCGCAGGCGTTCCGATTTGCTCAACCTTGCCTTTATTCATCACGACGATTTCGTCTGCGACTTCCATCGCTTCTTCTTGATCGTGCGTCACAAATACGGTCGTGACATGGACTTCATCGTGCAATCGTCGCAGCCAAGCCCGCAAATCTTTCCGCACTTTGGCATCGAGCGCTCCGAACGGTTCATCGAGCAATAACACTTTCGGCTCGACGGCTAGAGCGCGAGCCAGGGCGATTCGTTGCCGTTGACCGCCAGAGAGTTGAGACGGATAGCGATCGCCCATTCCCCCTAACTGCACCAAATCCAGCAGCTCCTCGACTCGCTTTTTCGCTTTATCAGGAGGATACTTGCGAATCTCCATGCCGAAGGCGATGTTTTTCCGTACAGTCAGATGCTTGAACAGGGCGTAATGCTGGAACACAAAGCCAATGTTGCGGTCTTGGACGCTGCGATCGGTGGCATCTTCGCCGGTGAGAAAAATCCGACCGGAATCCGGACTTTCTAAGCCTGAGATCAAGCGTAACAGCGTCGATTTACCTGACCCTGACGGGCCTAACAGCGCCACCAGCGAACCACTCTTAATTTCTAAACTGACTTGATCGACCGCTTGAAAGCTCCCAAAGCGTTTAGAAACGTCCTGTACTACGATACCCACAGCAATGACCTCAAGGAATCCCGGTTTTCCGACAAGATTACTGTAGTTTTATAGCATAAAGCTGCGATCGTTTTCTAAGACCTCGCAAAATTAAAAAGGTATCTCCGATGAGACACCCTGAATTGTGTTTAAATCCAAACTTGTTTAGCGCGCGTTCTGGCTCTCGCTGTGTGCTGGGGAGAGCGTCGCCTGCGGAATCGAAGCTGCGGTGATGCTGGACTGCGCGGACGGCATTTCTCCCCCGGCGCGGATTTGCCGCATCAAGCTTGCCATCTCGATCGCGCTCATAGCGTATTCCCAACCGAGATTGCTCTTGATTCCAGCGCGTTCGATCGCTTGCTGCATCGTATCCGTGGTCAGCACTCCAAAAATCACCGGAACGCCCGTCTGAAATCCTGCCGCCGCGATTCCTTTCGAGACTTCTGCCGAAACATGATCAAAGTGAGGCGTTTGTCCTTTAATCACCGCACCGAGACAAATGACTGCATCGTAGCGACCGGAGAGCGCAAATTGACGCGCCACCAGTGGCACCTCAAACGCGCCCGGAACCCAAGCATAATCGACTTGCGTTCCCTGGGGATTAACATCAATGCCATGACGCTTCAGACAATCTTGACAAGCTTCGAGCAAGCGCGTTGTCACCAAATCATTAAAGCGACCGACCACGATCGCAAACCGTAGCGACTCACTCTGAGCGAACGTTCCTTCAAAAATAGTCATTGTTTTAGTCCGAGTCCCAAGACGCGATAGCTACGCAGTCATTACAACACTCTACAGAATGAACTGAAAAAACTGGGGATGAAGCTTGAATTCTTCCCCAGTTGATGCAGAACTCAGGTCACAAGATAATTTAAAACGCCGACCGTAATCACTAGAATGAACCAGATGCCCGAACCAAGATAAAGCAATTTCTTGGAGGTATCCCAGTTTTGCGGCGTTGCATAAGCGACCGGAACGCCAACGACCATCACAAACGAGAATAGAACCAGTGCCAACAGCGCTAGCTGGAAAATAAAGGTCATGTGTCTCTCCCTAAAACAGCGTTTTTAGTGTCTCAATGTTCTTAAGACGCGATCGAAAGTCCTGAATAGTACGTTATCAGAAAAGGCGGACGCGATTCTATGCCTCATATCAATCCAGAGCAATCTGCCCGCGAGTTGATGTCGTCGCCGGTGCGGACGATTCGACCGGAGACGACGATCGAGGAGGCACAAAAGCTGCTGCTGCGCTACGGACATTCGGGATTGCCGATCGTCGAGGGCGATCGATTGGTGGGGATCGTTTCACGACGGGATGTGGAGTTGGCGGCGCATCACGGGTTGAAGCAGGTGCCTGTGGAGAAGGTGATGGTGACGCAGGTAAGAACGATCGCGCCTGATACGCCGATGTCCCAGATTCAAGCGTTGATGGGAACGTATGATATCGGGCGGCTTCCGGTGATCGATCGCGGGCAATTAGTGGGGATTGTGACGCGAACTGATGTGCTGCGACAGATTCAAGCTGCGCCGAAATTGCTGCAATTAGAGCGGCTGGCGGTGCCGTTTCAGAAAATTTTGACGATCGCGGCTCAAGCGGCTGAAGCGCGGGGATGGCATCTTTATCTAGTCGGGGGTGCGGTGCGGGATTTGCTTCTTGCTGATCCGGATGCTGAAGTCAGTTTGAGCGATATTGATATGGTGGTGGATGGGTTTCATCGATCGGCGGATGTGGGGGCGGGAGTTGAGTTAGCGAAAGCACTTCAGGCGATTTACCCGCAAGCCCGACTGGAGATTCACGGGAAGTTTCAAACGGCGGCGGTACTTTGGCACAATGATCTGGAGTTGGGTTCGCTGTGGATTGATATTGCTACAGCGCGGACTGAATTTTATTTGTATCCAGCCGCCAATCCGGAGGTCGAATCGAGTTCAATTCGACAAGATCTTTACCGTCGGGATTTTACGATCAATGCGTTGGCGTTGAGATTGACCGAGCCACGAACACGTACCCGTGCGCCAGAGGCATCGCAAGAACTTCTCGATTTCTTTGGAGGTGTGGCGGATTTACGATCGAAACAAATTCGCGTTTTACATCCGAATAGTTTTATCGAAGATCCGACTCGAATTTATCGAGCCGTCCGGTTTGCGGTGCGGTTGGGATTTGAGATTGAGCCGCAAACGGAAATGTATATTCGTCATGCGATCGCATCCGGAGTTTATCAGTTTCGCAATCGTCCTGTTCCAGCGTTGCAAAGTCGGCTCAGGTCGGAACTGAAGTACATTTTGCAAGCGGCTTATTGGAAAGCGGCGATCCGAAAGTTAGCCGATCTCGATGCCTTGGTTTGCATTCATCCACACTTGAAGCTCGATCGCGAACTTTGGCGACAGTTGAAATGGGCGGATCGGTTCCAGCGATATGATTTTTCGATTCCGCATTGGCAATTGTTATTAGAGGTGCTGATTGCGAGAATCGATGACCGCGCAATCGTTGCCCAAACGCTACAGCTACCGCAGGATGCGATTCAGCGATTAGCTCATCTCTGCGAAATTGAGCAAACGATCGGGCAAAAATTACCGCAGTGTGAGAAACCCAGTCAGATCGTGCAATTGTTGAAACCGTTTGATTCTGAAACGCTGGGATTAGTTGCGGCACGAGGAACGCGATCGCTGCGTCGATCAATCTGGCAATATTTCACGGTTTGGTTACAGGTGAAAGCACCGCTTGATGGTTCAGATCTAAAAGCGATCGGCTACAAACCCGGTAAACAGTTCAAATTGATGCTTGAAGAGTTGCTGAAGGCGACCTTGGACGGCGAGATTTGCGATCGCGCTACTGCCGAACAGTATCTAGCCGAACATTACCCGCTAAACTGAAAAATGCCCTGATTGCACAACTCCTTTATGGCTCCGATTTTTGCTGATTCAATTCCCACCGATGCAATTCGATACGACGATCGTGGTTTAGTGCCTGCGATCGTTCAAGACTACCTCGATGGCACCGTGTTAATGATGGCGTGGATGAATCAGGAATCTTTGCAGAAAACGCTTTCTACGGGAGAGACTTGGTTTTGGAGTCGATCGCGCCAAGAGTTCTGGCACAAAGGCGCAACCTCAGGACACACGCAAAAGGTGAAAGCGATTCGATACGACTGTGATAGTGATGCGCTACTCGTCACGGTTGAGCAAATCGGGGATATTGCTTGTCACACCGGAGAGCGAAGCTGTTTTCATCAAGTCGATGGCAAGGTTACACCGCCGCCTGCGGATACGTTGTCGCAAGTGTTTGGGGTGGTGTGCGATCGTCGTGATAATCCAACTGAAGGATCTTACACTCGAACCTTATTTGCAGGCGGGGATAACAAAATTCTCAAAAAGATCGGAGAAGAAGCGGCAGAAGTCGTGATGGCTTGTAAAGACGATGACAAAGAGGCGATCGCCGGAGAAGCCGCAGATTTGTTCTTCCATACGCTGGTGGCGCTGGCTCATCACAATGTCGATCTCAAAGCGGTGTATCGCAAGCTGCAAGAACGGCGATAACGTCATTCGTCGGTCAGAGGTATTTCAGTTAAACACGCTCTACAGTTCTAATAAATGTGAGTTCGACACAAATTTTTGGCTACGTTTAGATCTGCGGGTTGCCCCCTAAGTCCCCCATTCTGGGGGACTTAGAGAACAGCAATGTCTCAGGCTGAGGAGTTCCCTAGCTTTCAAAGTCCCCCACGAGTGGGGGATTTAGGGGGCACGACCGAGCAGGAACGAAGCGAAGATATCCGTCGAACTGATGTTGATAAACCATTCTCAGAGTAGGGCGCAATGACACAACAAGCATGGCTGTGGCTCGGTTGTCTCAGTATGACCGCAGGAGCAATCTTTTTCGGATTTGGAGCAGAACGAGCGAAAAACGATCGCTGGCAAATCGTTTATGTGCTGAACTTCTTTATCTGCGCGATCGCAGCAGTGCTATATCTCGCAATGACGCAGCGCCAAGGGTTTAATGTGATCTTCGATCGTCCCACTTTTTGGGTGCGCTATATCACCTGGACATTCTCGACTCCGTTGACGCTCGTGTTACTGAGCTATTTGGGCAAAACGAAACCGATTATTCTCGCCAGCATGATCGGGGCGGATGTGTTGATGATTGCGACGGGGTTTGTGGCGGCGATTTCGCCGAAGCCGATTACAAATCTTTGGTATATCGTCAGTTGTGGTTTTTATTTGGGACTGGCGTATTTATTGTTGAAGCATTATCGTAATCAAGCGATCGACACTTATCCACGATCGAAGTCTGTGTTTAACCGCTTGCTTACCGTACATTTAGTCATTTGGTCGCTGTATCCGGTCGTGTGGATTCTTGCCAGAACTGGAATTAACGTCATCAACAGCACAACTGAGACGGCGTTTTATACCATTCTCGATGTCGCGGCAAAAGTGGGATTTGGATTTTTGGCGCTGAGTTCGTTGCAGAAATTAGAGCAGGCGGACGTGAGACAGACGGAGTTCGATCGTGTTGAGATGTCGCGTTAACGTGAGTTCGATAGAGCTTCTCATACCGAATCAATTTATTAATGTGACAGATTCTTCGCCCCCTAAATCCCCCATACTGGGGGACTTTGAGAACCCGAAACAGATTTAGGCTTGAAGTCCCCCACTCGTGGGGGATTTAGGGGGCTTCCAAGATCTGTCGCACTCAAAAATCAATTGGGTATCACGTCGTATTAGCGTCAAGGATGCTCAAGCGGCAGTTCGGGGGCAAGTTGAATTTGCGACTCGAAGAACTGCAAGCAACCTGCCACCCTCATCCCCGAAACAAACTGTCTACTTTGCCGCCACCGTTGCCAGCTTGCGCGGCTTGAAGCGTTTGATCAACGGACGAATGCCGAGCGACAGGAATCCCCAAATCGGTGTGAAGCCGAAGGGTACAGGAGTCGCGACCGCAAAGCGAGAAACGGAGTTATTACCGTGGTTTGCGACTAAGAGATCCCCATTGCTCGCGATCGCCATGCTAGCGGGTTGGTTTAAGCCAGTGAGAGTTTGCAGTAAAGTACCACTGCTACTAAACCGCGTTACGGTACCGCCGCTAAAATTCGAGACCAACACATCGCCACTGCTGTCGATGACGATACCCCAAGGACCGCTGAAACCGGAGCCAAAGGTGCCCAGGGAGGTGCCAGCGCTGTTAAAGCGACTCACGCCGCCGCCAGCATTCGAGACCAACACATCGCCATTGCTGGCAACCGCAATGTCACGAGGAGCGCTGAAACCGGAGGCAAAGGTGCCCAGGGAGCCACCAGCGCTGTTAAAGCGACTCACGGTACCGCTATTGTTTGAGATGAACACATTACCATTGCTGGCAAACGCGATGCCAGCAGGATTAGTGAAACCGGAGCCAAAGGTGCCCAGGGGGTTGCCAATGCTGTTAAAGCGACTCACGGTACTGCTGTTATAATTCGCGACCAACACATCACCATTGCTGGCAACCGCAATGTCAAGAGGACCATTGAAACCGGAGCCAAAGGTGCCTAGGGAGGTACCTGTGCTGCTAAAGCGACTCACGGTACTGTTGCCAAAATTCGCGACCAACACATCACCATTGCTGGCAACTCCGATGCCATAAGAACGGTTGAGACCTGTTGCAAAAGTGGTGGGTATGGAAGCGTAAGAAAGCGCGATCGCAGATTCTGTTTGCATCGCACCTAACAGGATTGAACCTGCGATCGCTCCGACTCCCAGTTTTGCGATCGTCGATCGTCTTTTTGGAGATGGTGCGATCGTGGGGGCTGTTGTATTTATAGACATGTTTGCTCATCGTAGAGAACTCGCCACCCCTGCTCTGAGTAGCGACTACTGCCATTTAAGCGAGATTTTGTTTCGCGACCTCTGTAAATCCGCGTAAGAATCGTATGGGTAAAAGAAAATATATACGGCTTCGGAGCGAAGCGCACCAAAGAAGCGATTTCAGGGTGTCTCACCCCTTCGACGATCGCTAATCAATTAAGCTACTTAGATATTAATCGAGTTCAAAAGTATTAAATATGACAACCAATCGGATCAGTGCCACCTTAAGCGCCGAAGACCGCAAGCAGATCATGAGCGCGATCGACACGATTAAACAAGCGATGCCCTTTCTGGTGCATTTGTCGAAAGAAGAACGCAAGAGCCTACCGAAAACAGGCGATCGGGGTCGTGGCTTTATGCTCAATTGCTTGGATGCCGCACAGCAACATACGGACTGTTTACCGCGATCGTTCAACGTTGAGGAAATGCAGAAAGATATCCGCTTGGTCGAGGATCTCTATCCCGTGTTGATGGCATTGACTGAACTGCATAGCTTGGTCGATGACACCTATCTTGCTGCCCACAGTGAAGCGTATGTTGCAGCGCTGAAAGTCTATGATTCGGTCAAATCGCATGACGATCAGCCTGGCATGAAGATTGTTGTGAATCAACTAAAGCAGCAGTTTGCGCGTCGCAATAAGAAAGAGGCGGCTGAGACTAGCGCAGAATTGGAGGCGACACCCGCTTAATCTAACGTTAGTTCGACGGATTTTTTCGCTTCGTTGATGCTCAGTCGTGCCCCCTAAATCCCCCATTCTGGGGGACTTCAAGCCTAAATCTGTTTCGGATTCTCAAAGTCCCCCAGAATGGGGGATTTAGGGGGCGAAAGATCTGTAGCATTAACAGACTGATTTGGTATGAGAGCGTTCCTATCTTCGCGGTAGGAGCGTTTCTTTTTTGAACAGGACACTTGCGATCGTTTACAGCGACCTTGCTCTAAAAAATCAAAACCTTGCTCTAAAAAACCGAAACCTTGCTGTGAAAAATCAAAACCTTGCTCTAAAAAATCAAAACCTTGCTGTGAAAAATCAAAACCTTGCTCTAAAAAATCAAAACCTTGCTCTAAAAGACCGAAACGTGAGTCTAAAAAATCAAAACCTTGCTCTAAAAAACCGAAACCTCGCTCTATGGCTCAAAGTCCCCCACGAGTGGGGGATTTAGGGGGCAACCCACCACGCAACAAAGCAAAAACCCCCCAGGATCAAACGCCGATCAAAATCAAACCGCCAAAAATCGCTGCACCACGTCTTTACTCAGTTCGGCGGTCGAACCCGATGCCACAATTCCACCTTTCTGCATCGCATAGTACCAATCTGCTTGGCGCACAAAATGTAAATGCTGCTCCACCAGCAAAACCGAAATCCCAGTCGTTTCGATAATCCGACGCACAGCCGCTTCGATTTCCAGAATAATCGACGGTTGAATCCCTTCGGTCGGTTCATCCAGCACCAGTAATCTCGGCTGACCCATCAAGGCACGCGCGATCGCGAGTTGCTGCTGTTGTCCGCCGCTCAAGTCCCCGCCCATCCGCCACAGCATCGTTTTCAGTACCGGAAACAGTTCAAAGATCTCATCGGGAATCTCAGCCGTTTTCTTCCGCTTCGGGAGCGCTTCAAGTCCGAGAATCAGATTCTCTTTCACCGTCAGGCGCGGAATCACTTCTCGCCCTTGTGGAACGTAGCCAATTCCGAGACGAGCGCGTTGATCCGGAGACTTCGCGGTGACGGGTTCTCCAGCGAACATGATCGATCCCGATCGTGGTTTCAGCAATCCCATGATCGACTTCAGCAGCGTCGTTTTACCGACCCCATTTCGCCCGATGAGACAAACCATTTTGCCCGGCTGCACCGTCATATCAACGCCGCGAAGAATATGGCTTTCTCCGTAATACACATTCAGATCAGAAACTTGCAGCGTTGGCGCTGTTGTACTGAATTCCATTGGCTCTAGCGTGGTGTTCGTGTAGCTCATAGTGTTCTAAGCAGCGTGATCTTCTTGTTGACCCAGATAAACCTCAATCACTCGCGGATCGTTCTGTACTTCGTCCATTGTGCCTTCACATAAGACACTGCCTTGATGAAGTACCGTCACTCTCCGAGCAATTTGTCTAACGAATTCCATATCGTGCTCAATCACGACGATCGAATGACTTTCAGCCAGCGCCAAAAGTAAATCTCCAACTTTCTCAGTTTCTTCGTCGGTGAGCCCCGCGACAGGTTCATCGACTAAGAGCAATTCCGGTGATTGAGCTACAAGCATTCCAATCTCTAGGCGTTGCTTTTCGCCGTGAGAGAGCAATGCCGCTTTGATATCGGCTTTGAGGTCAAGCCCGATCGTCTCCAGCAATCCCGATACAGTGCGCTGTTCTGCAACCGGACGCTTACCGACGATCGCATTCCACAGATTTTTATCACGAGTGCAAGACAGTTCCAAATTCTCGCGGGGCGTGAGATTGAGATAAACACGCGGAGTCTGAAACTTGCGCCCGACACCTAACCGAGCGATCTCATGCTCTTTCAAGCCTTTGGTATTGCGCCCTTTGAAATAAACCGTTCCAACCGTCGGCTGCGTTTTGCCTGTAATGGTATCTAGGAACGTTGTTTTTCCGGCTCCATTCGGTCCGATTACAACGCGCAACTCGCCCCGATCGAGATCAAAGTTGAGATTATTGATCGCCTTAAAGCCATCAAAACTAACCGTCAGATTTTCGATTTGTAAGATTTTCTCGCTCATATTGCACCTCCGGATCTTCTTCTAAGCTGGGATAGGTCATTAATCTGCGCTTGCCCAAGAACCGCGATCGAACTAGCTCCACTCCATCGGTACGCAGCCACCCAATCAGTCCGCCCGGCACCACCGTCACCACGATCAGGAACAATGCGCCCTGGAAAAAGAACCAGAACTGCGGAAACTGTTCGCTGAGAATGCTTTTCGCGAAGTTGACAATCAGTGCGCCCAGAATCGCGCCGACTAAACTCGCACGACCCCCAACCGCCACCCAGATCACCATCTCGATCGAAAACGCAATATCCATCGCTTTTGGTGAAATGATCCCAGACTGCACCGTAAACAATGCCCCCGAAACCCCTGCTAATGCAGCAGAAACCGCAAACACCAGCACCTTAAACACAGTCGGGTTATAGCCAGAAAATCTCAGCCGGGGTTCATCATCTCGAATCGCAACCAATAGCCTTCCCAGCCTGCCGCTCGTCAGCCACCGACACAGCGCATAAGCCCCAACTAATAGCCAAACGGTTAGGATATAAAACGCCCACTGCAACGGCGGATCGCCAACCGTTTGACCCATAAAGGTTGTCGTATCGGTTTTCAAGCCGTTCGTACCATTGATCAGCTTTTGCTGACCGTTGAAGAAGTTAAAAAACACAATCAACGCCGCTTGCGTCAGAATCGAGAAATAAACGCCGCGAAGTCGGTTACGAAACACCAAATAACCGAGAACCGCCGCGACGATCGCAGGCAACAACACGATCGCAAATACGGTAAACGGGAGCGAGTAAAACGGCAGCCAAAACGCCGGAAGCTCAGTCACACCATACAGTGTAAAAAAGTCAGGTAACTGTCCAGCCGGAATCTGCAACTGCAAAAACATCGCCAAACTATAGCCACCCAGCGCAAAAAACAAGCCGTGTCCCAAACTGAGAATTCCGGTATAGCCCCAAATCAAATCGATTCCTAAAGCCACGATCGCCAGCGCTAAAAACCGCCCCAACAATCCGACTCGAAACCCTTGCCCAATGCCAACCAGCAAATTCGGCACAATGTAAATGAGCGCGAGCGCGATCACCACGACGAGTCCCGCTTCAATTAAAAACGATCGCTGCTTCCACCAAGGCGCTTCTTTATTCACGTCAACTTCTCCCTAAGCATCCACGGTTCGTCCTTTCTGCGGAAATAGCCCAGCCGGACGGAATTGCAGAAACACAATGATCAATGCAAACACCATCACCTTTGCCATGCTGATCGTCGAGAAAAATTTGAAAAATTCAGACAGTTGCGGAGAGAAGCTAAACATATCGACTAACACATTCGATCCGATGATGTAGTTAGCAGTGCCGATCGCTAGAGCTGCAATAATGCTGCCGACCAGCTTTCCAACGCCACCCACGACCACAATCATGAACGTATCCACAATATAGTTCTGTCCCGTGTTTGGCCCGACTGATCCCAACAAGCTCACCGCACAGCCCGCAACTCCTGCCAGTCCTGATCCCAGCGCAAATGCCAGCGCATCCACTTTCTGAGTCGGAATTCCAAGACAAGCGCTCATACTGCGATTTTGAGTCACCGCCCGAATTCTCAAACCCCAAGACGTTTTGTTCAAGAACCAATACACGCCGAACACAGCCGCGATCGTCAACACAATAATGAAAATTCGCGCATACGATAGCTGTGTTCCCGCGATCGACAATCCCCCCCGCAGCCAACGTGGAGCGGTGACATCGACGTTCTGTGCGCCAAACCAAGGTTTGGTGACGGCTAACCCATAGATTTGTCCGACCGTGTTGCCCGTGACAATTGCGATGGCAGCCGATAGCGGCAGCAACAGCGCGATCGACCAGCCGCGAATCTGCTCATAGTTCGGACGACGTGCCAGAATCCACAATGCGCCAAAAAACAGCACACAGAACATCGCCACCAGCGTGACTAATTGCCAACTCACGCTCCGCACCAACTGTTGCAGAATCAAGCTCACGCCCCAAGTCGCCAGCAATGTTTCAAGCGGTCGCCCATACAAATATCGAATCACGCCCCGTTCTAGAACAATGCCAAACAGCGCCGTAACGATAAACGCCGCAATTAGAGCTACAAAGATGTAGATATCAAACCAAAACCCACCCATTGGTCTGAGCGCATTCTGCACCACAAAGGTTGTGTAAGCACCGAGCATCATCAACTCCCCGTGAGCCATGTTGATCACGCCCATCAGCCCGAAGACGATCGCCAGTCCCAATGCTGCCAACAACAACACCGAGCCGACGCTAACACCACTGAAGATCCCGTTTAAAAGTCCTGACAGCAAAGCTTTCTCCGTGTCTAAATCGTGTTCCCTAAAAGTAGAAAGTAGGGAGCGGGGAAAAAACTGACTTCTCCCCCCACTCCCTACTCCCTACTCCCCACTCATCAAGTGGTCTTAAACTTTCCGCCCTTCGCCGGATCAGACCAGTCGCACGCAAAGCCCTTCGTTTCTGTCACAAACTGGTTCCAAGGCACAGGTTTCACCGCATCCTTAGTTTCGGATACGATCTTGAAGAGTCCGTCTTGTGCAACTTCACCGATCCGCACGAACTTCGACAAGTGGTGGTTCGAGTTCATTGTTACCTTGCCTTCCGGTGCATCAAAGGTCTGACCGTAAGCGGCGGCTTTCACTTTTGCAAGATCGTCAGCGGTTCCGGCTTTTTCGACCGCTTGCTTCCACAGGTAAACCATAATGTAAGCCGCTTCCATCGGGTCGTTGACCACGCGATCGCTGCCGTATTTTGCCTTGAATGCTTCGACAAACTTCTTGCTGGCGGGTGTTTCTACGGTTTGGAAGTAGTTCCAAGCGGCGTAATGTCCTTTCAAGTATTCGACCCCGATCGCTTTGACTTCTTCTTCTGCGATACTGACCGACATTGACGGATACTTATCTGGAGTCAAGCCAGAGGCTTGCAGTTCTTTGAAGAAGGCAACGTTGGTGTCACCGTTCAAGCTGTTATAGATCACGCCACCGTTCGGCAGAGCTTGCTTGATCTTGTCTACTACGGGTTTGACATCGGTGTTACCGAGCGGAATGTAGTCTTCGCCTTTGGTGTTGCCACCTAATGCTGCAAGTTGGGCTTTGATAATCGTGTTTGCCGTGCGCGGAAACACATAGTCTGAACCCACCAAGAAGAAGTCTTTACCTTTGTTCTTCAGCAGCCATTCCACCGAAGGCTCAATTTGTTGGTTCGGAGCCGCGCCCGTGTAGAACACATTGTTCGAGCATTCTTGTCCTTCGTACTGCACCGGATACCAAAGCAAGTGCTTTTTCGACTCGAACACAGGCAGAACCGCTTTACGGCTGGCAGAAGTCCAGCAGCCAAACACCGTTGCTACTTTGTCTTGATCGATCAATTTCTTCGCTTTTTCAGCAAAGGTAGGCCAATCGGAGTTGCCATCTTCGACGACGGCTTCGATTTGCTTACCTAACACACCGCCCGCTTTGTTGATTTCTTCGATCGCGAGTTGTTCTGCATCGACGACGCTCTTCTCAGAGATCGACATCGTGCCAGACAGCGAGTGCAGAATACCAACTTTGATCGTGTTGCCTGATGCAGTCGTATTGGCTGCGGGAGAAGCTGCGGGAGCATTGGCAGACGTTGTTCCCGTTTGAGGCGGAGCGCCACAAGACTTTAACAGAACGCTTCCTGCCGCCGTAGAGCCAAGGATAATAAATTCGCGCCGTCCAAATGATTTTGTCATGTCCAAAGGTGTAGTGAGTTGATCCAAGCTCAGGCGATCAACAATCCCAATCGAGATTGCTTCTGCGGAGGAGCGAGTCGCAGAATCATCGCGGTTTCAAGCTTTAAGTAATAACTCTGAAATACTAGGGCTTGGGTTTTCGGGAAATTGTATACAAGATTACTTTTTAAGGATTGTTTTGTTATTTTTGCTTCAAGTTCATCCCTGCGTAGGTTGCTACAAAGTCGATCACGCTATCTAGTCCTACACGAGTTTTGAGATTTGTGAACACAAACGGTTTTTCTCCCCGCATTTGTTTTGCATCTCGCTCCATCACGTCTAAATCTGCGCCCACATAGGGAGCAAGATCGATTTTGTTAATTACAAGCAGATCAGATTTCGTAATTCCAGGCCCCCCTTTGCGGGGGATTTTGTCGCCGCCTGCAACATCAATCACATAAATATTCAAGTCAACTAATTCAGGGCTAAAGGTTGCCGCTAAGTTATCTCCGCCGCTCTCGACAAAAATTAATTCTAAGTTCTCAAATCGCTGCTCAAGCTGGTCGATCGCAGCTAAATTCATCGACGCATCTTCACGGATTGCTGTGTGTGGACATCCCCCGGTTTCAACTCCGAGAATGCGATCGGGAGTCAGTGCTTGCGATCGCACTAAGAACTTGGCATCTTCTTGGGTGTAAATATCATTGGTGACAACCGCGATTTGAGCGCGATCGCGCATTGCTTTACAGAGTGCATCAACGAGTGCGGTTTTACCAGAACCCACAGGTCCCGCAATTCCAACGCGAAAGGCAGTAGAAACCAGAGTGTGTGTCATGAGAGTTTCTTAAAATTTTGCTGATCTTAATGACTTATCACGATCGCTTTGGATTACGGTGAAAGAAACTCTTAAGTTAGCGCTATGAGCAATGCACTCACAATCGACTTTGCAAGAGAAGGAGAGGCAGGCTATCGGCGAATTTTTGCGCGATCGCCTCAACTGACAAGTCTTGCAGCAGGGTGGGATGGAATTTGCTTTGGCTATGACTATATGCCGCCCGGAGAAACGACTGAAGTTTTTTCTTTGCAGCATACGTTAGCAATTTTTACGCATACCAATCAGTCACAGATTGCAGAGCGATCGATTGATGGCAAGTTTCATCGGGAACAGGTCGCGAACGGCAATATGGTATTGGTTCCCGCCCGGATCGGTTGTCGAAGCCGCTGGTTTGACTGGGGTGGCGTGATGTTCTTTGGATTTGATTCGATTAAGCTTGCTCAAGCTGTTGATGAGGCGACTGATCAAACTGAACTATTACCGCAATTCGCGTTGAATGATCCGCTGGTCTATCACATTGGACTCTCCCTAAAAACGGTTCTAGAGCGTGATGGCAACGCAAGTCGCTTATATGCTGAATCACTATCAAATGCGCTCATCGTTCATCTCCTACAGCATTATTCAGCACAACGACCCTTAATTCGAGACTATACAAACGGATTATCTCAATCCCGTTTACGTTGCGTTGTCGATTATATACAGGCTCATTTAGATCAAGATTTGAGCTTGGGTGAACTTGCTGCGATCGCAAAAATGAGTCCGCGCTATTTCTTACAGTTGTTCAAACAATCGACTGGCGTGACACCGCATCAGTTCGTGATTCGGGCGCGAGTGGCGCGGGCAAAGGAATTGCTCATTGCAGGAAGATTACCGATCGCAGAAGTTGCAAAGCAGGTCGGATTTGTGGATCAAAGTCACTTGCATCGGCACTGTAAAAAGCTATTGGGTATCACACCAAAAATGATTCAAAACTCATAGGAAGAATTTACAAAAAGCGGAAGAATCTACAAGACGATCGCACCCTCAATTTTTGATAGTCATATCAAATTGATTTTTGAGTGCGACAGATCTTGGAAGCCCTTGAAGTCCCCCACGCGTGGGGGACTTCAAGCCCAATCTGTTTCGGATTCTCAAAGTCCCCCAGTATGGGGGATTTAGGGGGCGAAGGATCTGTCGCATTAATAAATTGATTCGGTATCAGAATAAACATCAGGAGTTCGACTTATGGGCTGGATCGAAACCAAAACAGAACCGATGGTGATCAATATGGGACCTCACCATCCAGCAATGCACGGTTGTTTTCGGATCATTGTCACGTTAGATGGGGAAGATGTGGTCGATTGTGAACCCGTGATTGGCTATCTGCAT
This sequence comes from Cyanobacteria bacterium FACHB-DQ100, assembly GCA_014695195.1. Taxonomy (NCBI): domain Bacteria; kingdom Bacillati; phylum Cyanobacteriota; species Cyanobacteria bacterium FACHB-DQ100. Next base: position 120,137 of record JACJNW010000034.1, read on the forward strand.
CGCGGCATGGAGAAGATCGCTGAAAACCGCACCACGACGATGTTTATTCCCTATACGAGCCGATGGGACTATTACGGTGGAATGTTTAACGAAGCTGTCACCGTGAATGCAGTTGAGAAGCTCGCGCAGATCGAAGTTCCGAAACGTGCCCGTTACATTCGGATGATCATGTTGGAACTCACTCGCATTGTGAATCATTTACTGTGGTTAGGTCCATTTGTCGGCGATGTAGGCACACAAGCATTATTTTTTCCGACGCTGCGCGATCGTGAACTCATCCTCGATTTGTTTGAAGCCGTCACAGGCTATCGCATGATCAATCACAACTATTTCCGTGTGGGAGGCGTTGCAGCAGATTTACCCTACGGTTGGGTTGATAAATGTACGGACTTTTGCGACTATCTACCGCCAACTCTGGATGAGTACGAACGATTGATGACGGATAATCCAATCTTCCGACGACGCACAGAGGGCGTTGGTATCCTCACACGCGAAACCGCAATCAATTGGGGCGTGACAGGACCAATGTTACGGGCTTCGGGTGTGAAATGGGACTTACGCAAAGTTGACCACTATGAATGCTATGACGAATTAGATTGGGAGATTCAGTGGGAAACGGCAGGCGATTGTTTTGCTAGATACGCGGTGCGAATCCGAGAAATGCGAGAGTCGATCAAAATCATCAAGCAAGCTCTAAAGGCGCTACCAGGTGGAGCTTACGAAAACCTAGAAGTAAAACGAATCGAATCCGGAGCAAAATCCGAGTGGAATAGGTTCGACTATCAATTTATTGCCAAAAAAATCGCGCCAACCTTCAAAATCCCCAAAGGCGAACACTATGTTCGAGTAGAGTCGGGGCGAGGTGAACTGGGAATATTTATCATTGGCGATGACAATGTGTTTCCGTGGCGTTGGAAAATTCGCCCCGGAGATTACAACAACCTGCAATTGCTGCCTCAGTTAATTCAAGGCTGTAAAGTTGCTGATATTTTTGTGATTTTGGCGAGCATCGATTTGGTTATGGGATCGGTCGATCGTTAAATTCATCAAGCAAATCTGCTCAAAAAAGACGATCGCGGTTTGAGAACTGCGATCGTCTTTGCTATCAATACGCTTTAAACGACTTCAACTTCAACCTGTGGCTGTTGTTGCTGCGGCTGGAATTGGAACAGCGAGTAGACCACATCCCGACGAATATTGATCATCATTTCCAAGAACAACTCATAGCCTTCGCTCTTATACTCAATCAGCGGATCTTTCTGTCCGTAACCCCGCAACCCAACAGACTCACGCAAGCCATCCATTGACTGCAGGTGTTCACGCCACAGGGTATCAATCCGATTGAGAATAAAGAATCGTTCTGCCTGACGCATTAATCCCGGCTGCACAGAATCGACTTCCGCTTCCTTCAGGTCATAAGCAATTCGAGCCTGCTCGTGTAAGAACGCTTTCAGCTCACCCAGGCTCATGTCTTCAAGATCTTTGGGTTCGAGATCGCTCAGCAGATAAACAAATTCTTTCACTTTGCTCAAGAGCTTGTCGAGTTCCCACTCTTCTGACGGCAGTTCGGGATTGATATACGCTTCCACAATGTCATCCATCGTGCGTTCTGCGTATTCAATCACCTTCTCTTTGAGATCTTGTCCTTCTAGCACTCGACGACGTTCAGCGTAGATGGCTCGACGCTGATTATTCATCACTTCGTCGTATTCAAACACCTGCTTCCGGATGTCGTAGTAGTAGGTTTCCACCTTCTTCTGAGCGCCTTCGAGCGATCGCGTCAGCATCTTCGACTCGATCGGCATATCTTCCTCAACGCGGAACATATTCATCATGTTCGCAACTCGATCTCCCCCGAAAATCCGCAGCAAGTTATCCTGCAAACTGAGGAAGAACTTGGTTGATCCAGGGTCGCCCTGCCGTCCGGCTCGTCCCCGCAGTTGGTTGTCAATCCGCCGCGATTCGTGGCGCTCTGTTCCAATGACGTGCAGTCCACCGAGTTTCACAACTTCTTCGTGTTCGCGATCGGTGTAGGCATCATATTCCACACGAATCCGCTTATACACTTCCCGCAAGCTTTGAATTACCGGGTCGTTCGTGGGAGCTTTTTCGGCTGCGGTCGCGATTTTGTCTTCGGCTTCCAGTTCTGGCAGACTGCGTTCCCCGTATTGCTGCACCGCGAAGTGAACCGCATCTTTCAATGCCTGCTCCGTTTCCTGAGAAAGTTCGGTCGGGTAAATATCAGATTTCGCTTTCCAGGTTTTGATCTTGCGTCCGGGTTCAAAGCCTTGTCCGCCGCCTCGCGAATCGCCAAAGCCCATCCCCGAAAAATCATCGTCGTCTTCTGGCTCGACAATTCGCGGCATGAAGTATTCGCGGATCTTCAGACGCGCCATGTAATCGGAATTACCGCCCAAGATGATGTCGGTTCCGCGTCCTGCCATGTTGGTGGCGATCGTCACTTTGCCTGTCCGACCTGCTTGAGCGATGATTTCAGATTCCCGCTCTACGTTCTCTGGTTTTGCGTTCAGCAAGTTGTGAGGAACGTTCAATTCTTGCAGCAGTTGAGACAGTAGTTCAGACTTCTCAACACTGGTGGTTCCAACCAGGACTGGGCGACCGGTGCGGTGCATTTCCTCGCATTCAAGCGCGATCGCGCTCCATTTTCCGGTGATGCCTAACACAAACAGTCCGTTTTCACCTTCAGGAACCGCTTGACGAATCATCCGGTAAACTTCGTAACTGTTGGTCACGGTAATCATGCCGGGATGTTTCGCTTGCCGCACGATTTCTCTCGCTTGATCGCTGCTTTGAGGTAGACCCGGACAGAGATTATGGGCAAGTCCTTGTTCATCAAGCAATTGAGACAGATTACTCAATGCTTCTAGGTTCATCGCCCAAACGAGAACGGGACGACCTTGAGCCGATTTTTCTGCACATTCCCGCGCAAACACTTTCAGATCGCCTGCTTCGGTCTTGTAAACTACATCCGACAAATCGATCCGGCGGCGCGGTTGGTTAGTTGGAACCAGCGTGACTTCGAGCTTGTAGATTTTTTCAAGTTCCGCTTCCTCGGTCTTCGCGGTTCCGGTCATCCCCGCAAGCTTCGGATAAAGCAAGAAGAAGTTTTGATAGGTGATTGTCGCTAAGGTCTGAGTTTCGTTTTGGATCTCGACTCCTTCTTTAGCTTCGATCGCTTGGTGCAGTCCATCACTCCACCGCCGACCCGGCATGACTCGTCCGGTAAATTCATCTACAATCACGATTTCGCCGTTTCTAACGATGTAATTCACATCATTGATGAACAGTTCTTTTGCTTTGATTGCGTTAAAAATATAGTGCGCCCAAGGATCATTCGGGTCGAATAAGTCAGAAACACCCAGATTTTGTTCTGCGGCGATAAACCCTTCGTCGGTGAGCAGAATATTACGCTGCTTCTCATCGACTTCGTAATGATCATCGCGTTTAAGCGATCGTGCCACTGCTGCCGCCTGCATATATTTCTCAGTCGGGCGCTCAACTTGACCCGAAATAATCAACGGAGTCCGGGCTTCATCGATCAGCACCGAATCCACTTCGTCGATGACGCAGTAGTTAAACGGACGCTGCACGACTTCTTCCATCGCAGTCGCCATGTTATCGCGCAGGTAGTCGAATCCTAATTCGCTGTTGGTGGCGTAAGTGATGTCGCAAGCGTAGTTTTTCTGACGCTCGATCGGACTCATGTTCTGCTGAATTAGCCCCACGCTCAAGCCCAAAAAGCGGTGAACTTGTCCCATCCATTCCGCGTCGCGCTTTGCCAGGTAATCGTTCACCGTGACGACGTGAACGCCTTTTCCAGACAGCGCATTGAGATAAGCAGGCAGCGTCGAAACTAGGGTTTTTCCTTCCCCGGTTTTCATTTCAGCGATTTGTCCATCGTGCAGCACCATACCGCCGATTAGCTGCACATCGAAGTGCCGCATTCCCAAGACCCGCTTGCCCGCTTCACGCACGACCGCAAACGCTTCCGGCAGAATGTCATCGAGAATTTGCTTTTCTTCGTCTTTATTCTTTGCCTTGGCGAGTCGCTCTCTGAATTCAGTGGTCTTGGCTCTCAATGCGTCATCTGAGAGCGGCTCAATCTCTTCTTCTAAAAGATTGACTTCATTGACCAGGGGTTTGTATTTCTTGAGCTTGCGTTGATTGGGGTCGCCCAGGAGAGATTTAAGCATGACAGGGGAAAATCAGAGCTTCTGAATGTGGGTGTGGGGGTGCGATCGACCAAAACGTGCAGAGTTGCACATTTATTCCGATCCCGATAAAGGTATTCCAATCCTATCACTCAGATCGAAACCTGAACGGGCAATGGCATCGGGGAAAACCGTAATTCGCGAGTGGTGAGAGGATCTTTAGGTAAAAGTGGCAACTTCTACAGGACGTTCTACGCTCAACGCTTTGCGATCGCGCTTAATCCGGTCAACTTGATGTAATGTCGCAGCCGTTGTCCTTGAAGCTTCTGTGCTACTTTGCTTATCGCTCAGAGTAGCACCTCAAATTTAAGGTGCGTTTTCCCAATCTGGGGTGAGTTTACGGAAGTTGTACTGATTCGTTCCGGGGTGGCAGGTGGCGCAGCTAGAGAGGGAAATCGATCGCGAAATCCCAACTTTCGGATGCAGAAGCTTAAATGGTTTCGATTCGCCAAAACGGTAAGGAATGCGCTCGTCTTCGAGGGCTTGGCGAGAGAAGGTTCTGAGGTAAGTCCAGACGAGCGATCGTTCCGGCTCAACCAGTGGAGTCAGGGTTGCGCCATAGTGCTGCGAGTCTCGGAGCAATTCGCGCCAGGTTTGGGTTGGGAAAGCGGCGGGAGGAATGCCAATATGACAAGTCGCGCAGTTTTGGAGATACGTTTGCTGGGCAAGCTGGAGATTGCCTGAAACGACATCAACGGTTCCGATTTCGGCCGATTGAGGTTTTTCTACAGCTTGAGCCAGTCCCCAGCCTAAAATTAGGCTCCAAATCAGCAAAATCAGGATGAGAATGACCGGAGAACGCCTACGAATCCGACGCGGTTTAGACTGAGATGAGTTTGGCATACGGTGATTCTGACGTGAATCCGGGTGAGTTTGTTTTTCTGCTGTAGAGACATCGACTTATGCTGGACTTAATTTGTTTCGGAATCTAACATCAGTGCGATGTGATCTCTAAGCAATTCATAGAATAATCGAGAAGATTTCTGCGGTCAAAGTGCGATCGGCATGAGAATCGTCAGAGATCCCTGTTCGATCACACACAACCTCACCTTCAACTTCAGGAATTTTCACGATGGATTGCAGTCACGTTCAGCTTTGCGATCGCAAAAGTCAGGTCGATCTGGTTCAGCTTCAGGCTTTGTTTCAAGTTGCGGCATTTTGGGCGGGTGATCGCAAGCTCGAAGATTTAGCGATCGCGATTAAAAATAGTGATCCGGTGATTTCGGCGTGGGATCACGATCGTCTGATTGGATTTGCGAGAGCGACTTCGGATGGAGTTTACCGCGCTACGATTTGGGATGTCGTCGTGCATCCGGATTATCAGGGAGCAGGTCTCGGACGCAAGTTAGTGCAAACTGTATTGAGTCATCCGCACGTATCAAAGGTCGAGCGGCTGTACTTGATGACGACGAATCAGCAAGAGTTTTATAAGCGGATCGGATTTGAGATCAATCAGACAACCACAATGGTGTATTTCAATCAGCCATTAGTGTTGCCGACTCCTGCACCTGAAGTCGAATGTGATATTGGCAGGTAAAGCGAAGCCCCCAGTGTTGTTAGAACGCTGGGGGCGAATATTCACAAACTTAGAAGTTAGTTTGCAACACCTGCGGGGAACTTCACTTCGTTCGGGGTTACGTTGTCGGATTCAACGCGCTTGCCTTGAATGAACGATCGCAGCATCCATGCCATTTCTTCATGCTGTTCCATCATTCCGGTAAGGAAGTCAGCCGTTCCTTCATCGTGGAACTCTTCAGAACAACGATCGATGTGTTCGCGCAAGTTGCGGATAATTGTCTCGTGATCGTCAACCAAGTTTTCGACCATGGTTGAGGCAGGAGGAACTTCACCCGTATGTTCTTGAAGTGAGCCGTATTGGATGAAGCCAGCCGCTGTTCCAACCGGGTATTCGCCCAATTGACGAATGCGCTCAGCAAGTTGGTCGATCGCTTCGTTTAGGATGGTGTACTGCTCTTCCCAAATTTGGTGCAGGGAGCGGAATTCAGGGCCTGTGACATCCCAATGATATTTCTTTGTTTTAATCAAAAGCAAGTTTTCATCTGCCAGGTCGCGGTTCAGCATTTCGCATACGCCTTGGCGCTGTTCGTCAGTTAAGCCGATGTTAATTTTACGCATGACAATCACTTTTTACCTTATCGGGTTTCTTCTGCTAGTTCACCAAATTTCTGTTATGGGGGCATCAGTCGAAGGAAGGAAGGAGGGGTTTGTCAATTCCGTCTTCAGAGTGTTTTAGGTGGGTTCGCTTGCTTCTTCTTGTGGCTCAGTCCAATCGACTTTGTTGTAGAGGTCAGATACTACAAATTGACAGGGGACAGACGAAAGTGAGATTTCGGTATTTTCATCGTCGTAATTGACTAAAATCCAGCGTCGATCGTCGCTTTTGACATAGTGTTCGACATGAATTGTATATTGATCAATTAATAGATATTCCTGAAACTCTGGAATAGTGCGATAAGCAGTAAATTTCTCGTCTTTATCATAGCTATGAGTTGATTTAGATGATACTTCTGCAATAAAGCAAGGATTTGTAATCGTATCGCGCCGACCTGGTTGAAGTTGTAGAGGTTGAGCGACGACCATAATGCCTGGATACGTATAAATTCGCTTTTTAGGAATCCACAATCGTTGAGCCGCTACAAAAATACCGTAAGGTGAACTCCTTAGAGCAACATTTAACTCAGTGTGAAGATTGCCTGTAATTTTGTTGTGATTTGGAAATTCACACGACATCAGAACAATTTCACCGTCAATGTATTCTTGTTTCTCATCAGATTGCGCCTCGGCTTCTAAGTATTCTTCTACGGTGTATTTGCGCTTGGTTTGCACCATCGTGCGACTCCTGGATGCTATTGGGATAAGTTTATTCTGGAGTAGAATTTCTGTACTGTTAAATCAGACTCACTTTGGCGCGATACAACAGTCGATCGTGCTGTCGATACCCCGCATACCGAACGCGAACCAGATCGCCAGGTTCAGCCGCACCGCCCATGAGTTGATGTTGCTGCGGATCGTAAGGAACTTCAGAACCAACGATCGCAGTTTGCTCAATGCCCCATTGTTGTAGCAGTTGTTCGATCGGGCGCAACAATGGTAGAAGCTTCACCGCAGGCGCTTGAGGATTTTGTTGGGCTGCATAAGCGGCTGCCGACCATTGGATTAACCAAGGTTCTAAGGTTTGCAGGCTAGATTGTTGGAAGTCCTGTAGTAATGTTTCGCGTTGTTCTGTTAGTTGAATTTGGAGTCGATCGTATTCTTTCTGCAGGGTGTTCGTTGGAATCAGATCAAACAATGAAAGCAGATCACTCAAAGAAATCTCTAAGCGTGCTGCAAATTGTGTGAGTGTTTCTAAACGTAATTGTTGCAGTTGACCCTGCCGCAGTTTGGCAAGCTGCTTTTCGGTCAGACCTGTACGATCGCGCAAGGCTCGAAAGGTAGCGAGGTTACGCGATCGCATTAATTCTCGGATTTTTGGCGTGTAGTCGGTCATATGAGGCGCGATCAAACATCTTGCTTTCACTGTATCAGAGTGGTTTGCTGGTGATCACTGTGCGAAGCACTAGCCGAAGGCACCAACAATCCAGCGACGATGCTTGATCAAGAAAAAGACGTAAAGACTAATCAAAGCAATCAAACAAACATTGCCTAAAGTGTTGTAGGTTGTGATGATTGTTTTATCGCTCCAGTTGTACACTTCGCTGAGTGTATTCATATCACCTATATCTTCTCCGAGTAGAAGCGACCCCCAAGGGATTGAGCGTGTGCCTTTCTGGATGTCCTGCCACATTGAGAAGGCTCCCCAGAATGTGTTCGCGCCGACGATAATTAAGGGATATCTCCAAAAGTCCCATCGCCAATCGTTCGGAAGTTGAAAATAAAAGCCAGCAATCATTAAAGCACTGAGATAAAACTCACCACCCACGCCACCAAAGGCAAGCCACATCTCAAACTGATCCGCCGTCTGTATCCAGGTCATCACAAACTGTACGATCGCACAAATCACCGCAAACAACATTGTCGATCGCTTTTTCTCTTTCCAACCTGCCCAGAACAGTAAGCCCAACAGCAGCAGCATGCCAAAATAAACAAATAGCGATCGCTCTAGCAACACACTTGTCCAACCAAACGGTAGCGGTAAAGCGCGTCGTCCAGAAAACCAAGCGACTGTGGCATGACCGACTTCATGCACCCAAAGCTGTAATGGAAATAACAATAATTTTGTGAAGCCAAGTGATTGAAACAGAATTGCAGAGCAGATCGCCACCGGAAACGCTAAAAGCAACACATAACGATTCTTGAATGAATACGGATCACAATCCTCCGGAGAAACCGCATTGATCGTGAACTGTTTTTTCCAACTTACGAGCCTTGACGATCGCATTCCATAGATCACGATCGTTGTAATTTCAGGTAGCTCTAAGGTGCGGATCTGCTGATAAATTTGGTTGCCATAGTCATGATTTAAATTAGTTTTGAAAAAGATTTGAAGTGTGTCAGCTTGAATCTTGACATGGAACGGCTCCGGGTGGAGGCGCTGTATAAACTCTACAATTTGATTCATTAAAGAGTCTGATTCAGATTGATGAGCCGTTTCGTAGAGATGCTCTTTTATTTGCTCATAAGCAACTTTGAGCAGAGCTTTTTCTTGCTTTGCACCCTGCTGTATTTTCTCCAATGCCTTTTTCGAGTAGGCAGCATCAACCTCAACGATCGAGGCTCCCGGACTTAACTCTAATAGCGCATAACATTGCTCAAGCGTTAACTCACTCATATCGGGAAGTCCACTCATTTTCCTGGCTAGAATTCCCGATTTGACGATCAACTTGTCAACCACAAATCTTATTCAAAGATTCCAAAATATCAGCAAATTCGGTGCGACTTCATTGTATGGTAATAGGAATTTGAAACCGATATCTAAAGCTGTGCAGTTTTGCAGACAGACTTGAACTCTGTCTTAAAGTATTGAAAAATCATCAGGTGAGATCGAATCAACTTTAACCGTCAATCATCGAATGGGTGCTGCTCTAAATGTTCAACTCTGGTACATCTATCGGGTTTAATACGAGTTCTAAGTAACCTAGTGCGATCGTAGAAAGAGGAAATTGTCAATGTTTTTTAGGCATAGCCGAAAGTCTTCCTGGTCTAGCCGTTCGCTATATCAGAAGAAAAAGGCGTTTCCAAAACGGTGGATTTTTCTGTCGATTCCACTCGCTTTGGTGGGGCTAGAACTGTTGCTGCGTCTAATTGTGGGCGCTACAGGAAAAACCGCAGAATTAAACGCCTTTGAAGGCGAACCCCTAAATCTCACAGCTTACCGGCTCAAGTTTCTCGATCAGCAGGGAAACCCCTTCGATGGACTTCCAGATCATGGACAACTGACTGTAAAACGCAGCCCTGTTCTGGGCTATCGGCTCGTTGGCAATCAGCAAAATTCAGCCTGGAAAATTAATGAGCAAGGCTTTAGAGCCGATCAGCCAATCAGCCCCGATAAACCTAAAGATGAAGTGCGAATCTTCCTGCTTGGCGGTTCAGCGGCGTTTGGACAACTCAGCTCTAACAATCAAGCGACGATCGCGGCTCAGCTTGAATCCCGTCTCAACCAACAAGTGTCCGCCCAAAAAGCCAACCCGAATAAGTTTCGCCCCGATACGCTGCCCTATTTTGCCGATGAGCTAGAAAAGGCACTGAAACTGCCGCCCCGAATTCGAGAAACTCGCTATCGCGTGATTAATGCAGCCGTTCCGGGATATGCGTCAGGCAATGAGTTAGCACAATTAGCGTTTGAGGTGTTGCCTTGCCAACCTGATGCGATCGTCCTGATCAATGGCTACTCTGATTTGCTGCTTCCCAGCGTTCAGGATGGGGTGGATGTTCCCCAAGTAGAAGCGCTGTTAGAAAGTGCGCCTCGGCATTTGATGACAAGCTGGGGCAATCAAATTAACGATTTCTTCCAGCAATTCTATTTAGTGAAGGGGATTCAATACTGGATATTTCGCCCTCATACTGCATTCAAGCAGCTAATTCCTCCGGTTGAAGACCCTGTACAAGAGCGATTAACGACGGATACTAAAGAACTAGAACGCCGCGCCGATCGCTATCGCCATAATCTTCAACAGGTTTCACGTCTGGCGACGGCTGCTAAAATTCCGCTCTTTGTTGCGCTTCAGCCTGAAGTGTCTACTCGCGCCGGAAAGCCTGCCGGACGGGAAAAAGAGATTTTGGATCAGTTAGGATCGCGCTATCCCCAGCAGATTCAAGCGGGTTACGGCAAGCTCCAAGGCGCGATCGAGCAAGTGAAGCGTGATACACCTGGAATTTCAACGCTGAATCTCGTTGAGGGCTTGAATTCTACTCAGGGTGAAGTGTTCCAAGATGCAATTCACTTAACCGATAGTGCGAATGGTGCAATCTCGAATCGATTGTATGATGCGATCGTACCGAAGCTACACGTCCAGCCCAAGCCTTACGCCGGAGGAAATGTTCCGCCCTCTTGACCGCTCATCTGTATAAGGGCGTTGCAGCCAAGACGGGCTAAGGCTCACCCAAATCGCCCTTCGACATAATCGCGAGTGCGGGGATGGGCTGCACCGTTAAAAATTTTAGCGGTATTGTCAATTTCAATCAGTTGACCGATGCGGCTTTCGTCGGTGCTGAAAAAGGCTGTACGATCGCTAATTCGCGCCGCTTGCTGCATATTGTGGGTGACAATGACGATCGTGAATTCTTTCCGCAATGAGTTGATTAATTCCTCGATCTTCATGGTGGCGATCGGATCAAGCGCCGAACAGGGTTCATCCATTAGCAAAACTTTCGGCTTCACTGCCAATGCCCGCGCAATACAGAGCCGCTGTTGCTGTCCACCGGATAAGCTGAGGGCTGATTTTTTCAGGTTATCTTTGACCTCATTCCACAAGGCTGCGTCTGCAAGCGCGGTTTCAACGATTTCATCAAGACGCGATCGCGAAACCCGACTAAACACCCGCACCCCATAGGCGACATTATCGTAAATGCTCATGGGGAATGGGTTTGGCTTTTGAAACACCATGCCAATCTGCCGCCGCAGTCGATTCAGGTTGACGCGAGGACTGTAGATATCTTGACCAAAAAATTGCACCTGTCCCTTCACTCGCATCTCGCTTTCGAGTTCGCCAATCCGATTTAGCGCTTTGATAAAGGTTGATTTACCACAGCCGGACGGACCAATAATCGCGGTGACTTGTCCGGGATAAATCGCCATCGAGACGGACGATAAGGCTTTACGATCGCCATAAAACACATCCATATTTTGGGCTGAAAGCGCAAGTTCGGACTGAGAAGTAGAAGTCATAGGTTAACGTTTCCGGGTGATCAGACGAGACAAAAGATTGGTGACAGTCACAAGACCGAGCAGCACCAGTGAAGCTGTCCAAGCAAGCTGAGTTTGTTCGGGAAAAGCAGAACTCGAATAGTTGTAGATCATCACCGAGAGCGAAGGTGCAGGATTAAGAAGACCCTCGACCCAACTCTGGCTAAACAAGGCCGTGAAAATGAGCGGAGCGGTTTCACCAGAGGCTCTAGCGATCGCTAACAATACTCCGGTTGTGATACTCGGTAATGCGGTTGTCAATACAATCTTAAACACCGTTTGAATTGAATTGGCACCGAGTGCTGCTGAGGCTAATCGTTGATGATTGGGAACAAGCTTCAAAGCTTCTTCGGTCGAGAGAACGACGATCGGTAACATAATTACCGCTAGCGCAAACGCCCCCGCTAATGCTGAGAATCCGCGATAGCCAAAGATTGTAGCGAGAACGATCACAGCGTAAGCAAATACACCAACCACAATCGAAGGAACTGCACTCAGAATTGACAACACAAACCGGACTGTTTGAGCAATTGCACCAGATTTACCAATTTCAGCAAGATAGATAGCGATCGCAATTCCAAACGGAATACTAAAAGCCGTTGCGATACTCACCATTAGCACTGTTCCTTGAATCGCATTCGCAAATCCACTGACAACGCTGGTATCGCCAGCCGGGGCAGGTAGATTTGTAAACACTTCCCACTTCAGATTCGGTAAGCCTTGACGCAGAATTTCCAGCAAAACCGAGAGGAGCGGCAAGAGTGCAAGTGCTGTGAAAAGAACCGCGATCGCGCTCATCGCATGGCTAAAAATCCGGCGATCGAGCGATAGGGGTTTCGTTAACGGTTGCTCTGCATTCATTGTTCTAAAATCTATTGTTTTAAGCCGAATGTTTTGACGATCGAATTTGCAATCATGTTAATTACTAGGGTTAACGCAAACAGCATTAACGCCAAATACATTAACGTTCCAATATGCAATTCGTCTAATGCTTCGGGAAACTGATTTGCAAGAATTGACGGAATCGTATTTCCTGCATCTAGCAACGATAAGCTGATTTGATCCGAATTACCAATCACCATCGTTACTGCCATTGTTTCGCCCAATGCCCGTCCTAACGCCAGCATGATCGCGCCAATGATTCCCGATAGACTTGCTGGAATTAATACAGTTGTGATCATTTCCCAACGAGTTGCCCCTAGTGAAAGAGATGCGGTGCGTAAATCTTGGGGAATCGCTAACATTACATCTCGGCTAATTGCAGCGATCGTAGGTAAAATCATCACCGCAAGAATAGTTCCTGCCACCAGCATACTGGGGCCAAAGGTATCAGTTCCGAATAAGGGGATCCAACTCAATTGTTGATGTAATTCGGATTGAATCGGTTTCATCAATGGAATCAGCACGAAGATGCCCCACAAGCCAATAATCACGCTGGGAATCGAGGCAATCAATTCGATCAAAAATCCTAACGTCGATCGCAACCATCCCGGCAGAAATTTCTCGCTAGTGACAATTGCCACCATGATTCCAATCGGCACTGCGAATAAAAGCGCGATCGCAGAAGTGACGATCGTTCCGTATAAATAAGTTTGCGCCCCAAACTGAAGCTGATTTACATCCCATTCCTGCCGCATCAGAAATCCCCATCCGAATTGTCGAATCGCGGGGAGTGCAGCGTTAAAAATAATCCAGCCCATCCAGAGCAAAAGCGCGATCGCGCTGAGCGATAAAATTCGCAAGCCCCAGGTAAAGCCTAAATCAATCCAAGCGGTGTTCCCGCCCTCGATCGACTCTGGAATATTTCTCGACTGAGATGGAATCGTTGCCATAATGCTGAAGATTGAGAGGAATAAAGAAAGGGACACCCTAAATGGAAGTGTCCCCGCAGTGAGGTGTGAAAGCTAAAACGTGAATGTTGTTCGGATCGTACCGACGTAGATCGCATTGTTCGCAGAATTGCCTTCTGGGTTGAAAATCACAAATGCGCCCGGTGTGATCGAAATGTTGTCGTTGAGGCGATAGCGGTAGAAAACTTCCAAATGATAGGAAGAATCTTGATCTTCTCGACGAGCAGAAACGGCAGTGGGTGTCGCCAAGCCAAAGTCACTGCTGGTTACTTTCGGCGGCATACCAAAAATGATTCCACCCAAGCTGCCTTCCTTGAATAGGTCAGGAAACGCTAGACCCACCGCCCAATTGAAGATCGTTGCTCGATCGTCTTCTCGAACCGTCGTTCCAGTTCCGATCGTGCGTCTCGCTCTTGCGTCGGTCAACCCTGCCCAACCTGCCAGAGTTAGACCAGGATTAAGCCGAATATTGGCTTGCAGTCCAAACTGATTCGTACTGGTCGGAACGTTTCCAGCCGAATTAATCGTTTGGTTACTGCCAAAGGGGTTGTTCGCAAAACTACTCCCGGTACTGCCTGTCACGCCAGAACCCGTGTTGTAGTACGCATTCGCATACGTGAAACCAATCCCCAGGTTTGGAGTTGGCTGATACACGAGCTGCGCGATCGCCGCATAACTTCCGGTGAATAATCCACGATCGAGACCCGGATCTTGAGCATCTCCAGTCGGCACTAAGTAACCGAGCGAAAGGGTGAATTGATTACCCAGCGTAAATTCTCGCCCTAATCGATGGTTCACGATGATCCCGGTTCCAGTGCTGGTGCGGTAGATCGGATTGAACCGACCGAACCGCGAAATTGAACCGCTCCCACTGGATTCAAACGGGCTAAGCGTCGGGATCGAATCGTTAAACTCTAAGCCGTCATTCGTTCCCGTTCCGATGAATACAGTGGTTTGATCGCCGAGCGGAAAGCGATATTCCAAGCGTCGAAGCTCGATCGAGTTGCTGTTGCTGCCGTCATAGCCCAAACGGGTCATGTTTGTGCCTGTGATTCCGGTCGCCCCGGTGCCACTGAACGCAGCAATGTTTCTGGCTTGCAGTTGGGTTCTCAAGCGATCGCGTCCGGTAAAGCTCGTATCAAACGCAAGCCGTACCCGATCGGCAAAAATTGTATTCTCGCGAACTCCACGATCAGGGTTGGTTGGCGATCCGGTGATTGCATTATTTCGCGCTGCTTCTCGTGCCGCAGGTGTGAGGGCTGCATCAATCACTCGCTGCTGGTCAGAATTGACGGCTCGATCTGCACCAAAGGCTTGGCTGACCGAAAAGATTACTTCTCCGGTCAGTTTCGAGGTCGTCGAGAACTGCTGCCGTTCTAGGGTAGTGGTGCGTGCTTCTAAGCTATCCACCGCTCCGCGCAGTGATGCTAACTCTGCGGCAAACTCTTCTTGTAGTTTTTGCAGGGCTGTCAGGTCTTCTTTCTTCACCAAATCCGAAGTGGATGCGGCAATCAGTTCGTTGACGCGATCGAGACATGCATTCAGTCCTGCTGCAAATTCAAAGCGGGTTAATGCTCGATTGCCGCGAAAGGTACGGTCAGGATATCCGGCGATACAGCCATACCGCTCAACTAAAGATTGCAAAGCTTGAAATGCCCAATCTGTAGGTCGAACATCAGACAACTGAGACACCGAAGTCACCTGTCCTTTGATCGCATTAGGTTGAGCCCAGATTTCATTGACTGAAGTGACGCGCTCTTGACCTAGAGATTGAGCCGTCGCGGAAAGTGCTACCGCGCCTATCAATGTAGGCGACAACACAAGGGAATACCAAAATAGGCGAAACATGGAACTAATCCTCACATCACAAGTAAATCGGGCAAGCCGCTCTAAATCGCTAGAACTCGCATCGATCATAGAGCAAAGTTCTAGCGGCTTTACGGCAGTTTCAGAGCCTTTAAGTTCAAACCTTCTAGGGCTTCACTTCGCTTCTCACTTGCTGAAGTGCCCGTTGTGCCACATCAGGCGGAATCCGAGTAAAGTCTAAGCTTGCGTTAAGGTTCTGTCCCTCAGTCAAGACATATTCAACCCATTTCTTCACTGCTTCTGACTTCTGTGGGTCGTTGTACTGTTTGTACACCATCATCCAGGTCAGCCCTGTAATCGGATAGCCATCGGCGGGATTGCCCTCAAACACACGGAAGTTTGCGGGAAAGGTCACAGTAGACAATGCTTTGTTGGTGTTCTCGATCGAAGGAGTCAAGAAGTCGCCTTTCTGATTCTGCACTGCTGCAACTGCGACGTTGTTCTTCTTCGCATAAGAATATTCGACATAGCCGATCGAACCTGGTGTTCTCTGTACCAACGCTGCAACTCCAGGATTTCCTCGACCTCTGAGCGGATTCGTTGTCCACTTTGGAGCCGTTCCCACACCGACGCGACCCTTAAAGTAAGGACTCACCGCACTAAGATGATTTGTGAAAATAAACGTTGTGCCGCTACTATCGGCTCTCACCACCGTTTTAATGTCTGAATTCGGCAGATTCACTCCAGGATTGTCTTTGGCAATTCTCTGATCGTTCCACTTGGTAATTCGCCCTGCGAAAATTTCGGGTAACACTTCCCGCGAAAGTTTCAGGCTATTGACACCGGGAACATTATAAATTGGTGTGACTGCGCCGCCTGCTGTCGGAACCAAAATGACACCGCGACTAACTTTCGCCATGTCCTCGTCGGTCATTGCGGCATCACTGCCACCGAAGTCAATCACATTTGCCAGCATCTGGCGGATTCCACCGCCGCTTCCGATCGCTTGATAGTTGACCGTAATGTTCGGCTCTTTTTTCTTAAATTCCGAGATGTAGCGCTCATACAACAGTGCCGGGAACGTTGCGCCTGCACCGTTAATTGTGGCTCTGGACTGAGCGATCGCCGATAGAACTGGGGAAAGCGCGATCGCAGTTGCCACAAACAGCGCGATCGCTCCACGGCGGAGAGCTTTTCTAGAGAGTGTCATGGTGTCCTCGTCCTTGCGCGATCAAGTGTCGATTGAAGTAACAAAAACAACCCTACAACTCTGGCAGTTAAATGAAGGCAAACAGAACGATAACAGAAAATTAAATCTAGTTAAAAGTTAGGTTAATAAAAATGCAACACTACTCGCAATAGCGGAGTGATACCAGTGATACTACAAAAAGCTCGGCTAAAAAATCCGTTTTAGGACAGAGTTTGATATGATGACACTGTTGCTTTTGCATTCTGGTAGAACAAGCAAAAATGGCACTTTAAATATGTAGGCATCTTTTGGATTTAGATCTCATACCGAATTAAACATAGATTGCGACAGATCATATTCAAAGTCCCCCAGCATGGGGAATTTAGGGGGCGAGAATCTGTCGCATCCACAAATCAATCTGGTATCACAGCAGAAATGCTTCGGACACAAATTGCGATCCAAGTTTAGAAAAGCGAGAACATCTCATCCTGCCCTTAGTTCATGCGCCATCCGACCTTATGATAAAGACGCTCTCGATCCCGTCCCTTCCTCAACTTCCGGCAGCCGTTCGCAGCTTTATTCGACCAATGCTGTTTGCAGCATTAGGATTACACGCGATCGTCCTGTTTATGCCGTTTCCCAAAGCCAGCGAAAAGCCACCCGAAGACAAGGAAGCTCCGGTTAAAATTACGCAACTGCCCACGACAAAAGCTAACACGACAAAAACTCCGAAAATCGCGGCTGCAAAACCAAGTGGACCTGCGCTTCCGAAAATTAATCGACCCAATACTAATCCAATCGTTCAGAAATCAGCCAGCGAGTTGCCCCAGCCGCAAGCAACAGCCGAAGCACCCCCAACGGAAACCAGAGCCTCAACCAAAGCAGACACCGCAACGGCTGCCGACTTTCCACACTACAATCCCTCGACTCCGAACTGTTTCGGTCTAGGGCTGGGTGAAAACTGCCGGGTTGCGACGGCGAATTTGTCTACGGTTGCAGCATTCTATCTTTCTGCACCGAAGGCGAAAGGATTTACCTTAACTCCAGACGAAGAGAGCGCTGACAAAAAGATCTATACCGTCACGACTCCCGACAAGAAAACGCTATTTCTGCATCTATTCAAGGATGAGCCGACTACTGTTGTGCTTGTGAGTGACGGTAAAGTTGCAGATTTGGCAACGCTAAAAGGATCAGTCAATATTCCTGAAGATTATTACAATCTGATTACCGAGCTTGCACCCCAAGTCGATCGCTCTGACAATCCTGAAACGAATGCTAGACCCGAACACTTTGCAAATCCGCAACTGTTCTTCAAAGTGTTGAATGAAGCGGATTTGCAGAGCGGAGCTATTCCAGAAACGCGATCGGGGATTGATGGCAGTCCGACTCTGATTCTGGGTCAGGCACCGGAGGTATTCTATAACACGATTTCGACCGCAGGACTGGCTGGAACGTTTCAAGTCACGCCAAAAGGTCAGTACGGCGGCGGCAAGCTTTATGAGCTGAAAAAAGACAACATCACGTTCTACATGAATTTGGTTCCGACTAAAGATCAAGGCGGAACGATCGTTGTAACGTGGTTAAAAAATCCGGCCAGTTAATAGAACCAGTTAATAAAATAATAAAAGGGGAAATACAAAACGTGTTTCCCCTTTCTCTACGACGATTACTCGATCGCTAACGAAACGCGATCGCCTCCAACATCCCGCAGCACTCCCAACGTTTTCACAACCTGTTCATACGACAAAGATTTATCGGCTTTCAAAACGATCGTTCCTTTCGGATTCTTTTGAAAGTACGAAACGACTTGTTCAGCCATTTGCGTTTCTGTCACTGTACCTTGATTGATTTCGACTTGACCTGTTCTCGTTACTCCAATCACTAACGGATCAGCAGGTGCTTCTTTGTTCGCGCCTTTTTCCGAACTCGGTAGCGTTGCATCTACCGATTGAAAATTCGTCAACGTCATCGACACGATAATAAAAAACGTCAGAATCGTCATAATCACGTCCATCATCGGCACGAGATTGACTTCTGGCATTTGCGATCCTTTGTGCTGATTCTTGAATCTCATAATCTACCTTAAACTGGGAGTCCAGTCGAATCGGTCTGCTGAGAACGCCCCGCCATTTCTACTCGCGCAAGCTCATTCATCGCAGGTTCGTACCAATATTGACGATAAATCAATTCCAACTCGCTGCCAACCTTAGAAAAATAGTCGATTTGTTTGGCTTGCAGCGTCACCGAGACTCGGAAGATACAGAGCGCGATGATTGCCACGACCATACCGCCCGCCGTAGTCGTTAAGGCTTCTCCGATTCCGGCGGCGGCTTTTGTGGTGGATTCGGCAGAAGCAGCCCCACCGCCTACATTTAAGTTGGCAAAGGTAATCATCAGACCGGTCACGGTTCCCAACAGTCCGAGCAGTGGCGCGATCGCGATCGTACTCTCAAGCAATTTATCGCCTTTTCGCATTTTGGCAAACTCTTCATCGCCTGCGGTTTCGAGGGCGAGGCGAAAAGTTTCGGGAGTTGGTTGATTCAGCTTGAGCGGAGCCAGCAAAAAGCGTCCGATCGGCGACTCAGACCGTTCTGCGATCGTTCGTGCGTCAACTAAGCTATATTTCGCGGCTTCTAGAACATCGTGGGCAAGCTTCGCCTCAGTCCGCAGTAAAGGAATCCAAAACGTCGATCGTTCAAACGCACAAGCAAACGTTGCAACAGACAAGCCGACGAGCGGGATCATGATCGGCCCGCCTTTTGCAAGAACTTCGTAGAGATTAGACATAACGTACTGAACTGGCGTACTGAACTGATCCGGGAAAGTTGTCAAAGAAATGCAGATTGTCGAACAAAGTGAACTTCTCGCGTGAAGGCTCGATCGAATTTGATGAACGCTTGAGATTCACGTAAGAGATCTAATCAACACAAAGCAAACTCCTGTTTAGCTTATCGGAAACATCCGTTCAACCAGGTTAAGGCAGCGTAATGAACAATCGAAATTCTAGTTAAGAACAATAAAAAATAACGTTGCGTGAATACAACGGCGTTAAATCGAAGAATGACAAGGTTAGCGATCGCATATCTCCTGCTGAAGTAGCACTGCTTCACTCGCATCCGTTTCCGCAAGTCAATATCAAGACTGTCTAACAGATCAATCATAACGACGTGGAGTATAGACCCAAACGCCGCCGTCTGCACGATCGATCACTCGCGTCTTGCTTGATCCAATCAAAATCACGGTTCTCATATCGGCATCGTCGATCGCTAAATCTCCCAGTTTTTTTACCTGAGTTTGTTGTCCGGGTCTACCGAGATTTCGAGCAAGAACTATCGGAGTATCAGGCGATCGAGAGTTCAGCAATAAAGCTTTTGCTTTCTCAAGCTGCCAAGTACGCGTTTTAGAAACGGGATTGTAAAAGGCGATCGCAAAGTCTGCTTGAGCGGCGGCAGCGATGCGATCAGCGATCGTTTCCCAAGGTTTGAGAATGTCTGAGAGCGAAATCGCACAGAAATCATGTCCCAACGGTGCGCCCACTTGAGCGGCTGCCGCTTGCATCGCCGAAATTCCGGGGCAAACTTGAAGGTCGATCGCGCTCCAGTCCGGTTTCTGGTCGCGCTCTAGAACCTCAAACACTGCTGCCGCCATTGCATAAATGCCCGGATCGCCGGATGACACCATCACAACCGATCGCCCCTCTGCTGCCAAATCTAGCGCCAGTGCTGCTCGCTCTAGCTCTTCACGGTTATCAAAGACATGAAGGCGCTGTGCTGTGCGGAGCGGTTCGACCAAGTTCAAATAGGTTTGATAACCGATCCAATCAGTCGCCGATCGCAGCACTTCTTTAACTTGAGGAGACATCCACTCGGCTGAGCCGGGACCTGTGCCAACAATGGCAAGCCGTTTGATTGAAGTTCGCTGATAAACCAAACAATCTGCGCGACCTGCGCTGCCCTTCGGCTCCGCTGAGCCGTCCCCTTGTTCTGTAATTTTGATGGTTAATCGGGCATCAGGCGCGATCGGTAGCTGACTCTCCACCAGCCAAGGCGCATCGCCCTCAATCTTAACGGTCGCTCCTGCGAGTAAATCCGCTAGAAAAGTTTTTGCATCATCAGGATTGAGCAAGCGATATTCCTTGGGTGGAGCGAGCAATGCCGTGCGAAATCGAATGTCTCCGCTCGTGGTGATTGCGGGCGCAACTTCAAAAATTGCAGCAATTTGACGCGCTAGATCATTCACGCCCTGCAAGCCACCCAGTAAGGGAACCACTGCGCTACCATCTTCTGCGATCGCAAGCACAGGTGGTTCTTGCCATTTATTGTTTAACAGAGGTGCAACGGTGCGAATCAAGATTCCCGCAGCACAAATTCCCACGATCGCAGTCCCTTGACTGAACAATTCGCGCACGGTTTCCCCGAACTGAGTAAAGGCGCGATCGGCTCCATGAGTCCGATGTTCTAAGCCGTACAAAGTTGCATTCGGGAAAGTATTCACAATCTGACGAGCGATCGGAATACTGGCTTGACTCAAGACAATTACTGCGATCGTAGAAGAAGTTAAGGCTGCCATTGACTCGGAATTACAATCATTGAGAAATAAGGAACTTCAGCCGGATTCATTTGATCAATCGGCACAACGCGCTGATCGGGCATGGTTGCACGTTCAATGTATTTGGCACGATCGTACAGTCCCAACTGTTTCAGCACACTGACAACTTTATTGAAGTGCTTACCCAGTTTGATGATTGCAGCAGCATCAGCGACTGATAACCGCGATGCTAACTCTTCTTCAGGAAGAATGGCAGAGACCACCATAAACACATCATTGCGGTAAGTTAAAGGCGTTCCTAAAATCGCTGGGCTTGCCATCACACAAGACACACCCGGAATCACCTCAGTTTGAAATCGATCGGACAAGCGATTGTACAGATACATAAACGATCCAAAAAAGAATGGATCACCTTCACACAGAACCGCCACATCACGCCCTGCTTCTAGATGTTCTGCCAGCGTTTCTGCGGCTTTATCGTAGTAAGGCTGTGCTGATTCTTCGAGCTTAAACGGAAAATACATCGGCACTTCGATTTGTTCGGGTCGGAGATATTCCGCCACGATCGATCGTGCCAATTTGCGCCCACTATCTGACATCGGGTAAGCCACGACTGAGGACGATCGCAGCACCCGAAACGCTTTCATTGTCAGTAGTTCTGGATCTCCAGGGCCAATGCCAATGCCATAAAGCCGACCTGTCATATTTATATCTCCTCTTGTTTTGCTAAAGCATTTACCGCTGCCGCTGCGATCGCGCTTCCACCCCGCCGCCCGTGCAGCGTGATAAACGGGACACCCCGACTATTTGCCGCAAGTTCCGCCTTTGACTCTGCGGCCCCGACAAATCCCACCGGAAACCCTAAAATCAGCGCGGGCTTTGGCGCACCTTCGTCTAACAACTCCAGCAACCGAAACAACGCTGTCGGAGCATTGCCGATCGCTACGACTGCTCCACCCAATATGGGTTTCCAAAGTTCCAAAGCGGCAGCCGATCGCGTGTTGTTAATCGATCGTGCAAGTTCTGGAACCATCGAATCATTGAGCGTACAGACTACCTGATTATCTACAGGTAAGCGTTTGCGGGTCACGCCATTTGCCACCATCTGAGCATCACACAGAATCGGAGCACCGAGCGCAAGCGCCGATCGCCCCACTTCCACTGCATCCGGAGAAGCCTCGATATCTTCAGCCAAATCAGTCATCCCGCAAGCATGAATTAACCGGACTGCGACATGAGCCAGATCAGCAGGTAAGCGATCGAGTCGAGCTTCTGCGCGAATAATGGCAAAGGATTTGCGGTAGATATCGTCACCGTTACGAATGTAATCAATCATGTAGCGTGTTAATTAACTCTACGATCGTCGAAAGTTCACTTGCGAGAATCGGACGATCGCTGAGGGGTCGATCGCCTGCAAACAAAGCATAAGCTTCAGAGCCTTGCACAGTTGTTCCCAGCAGAGTAAATTCTGCGGGGCTGGGTTGAGCGCATCGTTTTGGGCAGCCAGTAACATGAATGTTAACAGGATGGTTTAATTGGTCGATCAAGGTTAATGCGTGGGCTTGAGTGTGAGTTTCTGAGGCTGCACAGCCTGGTTTTCCAGCACAGGCAACCACTGTAGAATTGATCAAATCGGTGGAAAGCTCAAGCGCTGCGATCGCGTCGAGCACCGTTGCTGTCTGGTCGATCGCCACGTCGGGAAGCAAAATAGACTGCCAGGGGGTGAGCCGCAATTCTCCAGAACCGTAAGTTTCCGCCAGTTGAATCAAGCCTCGAAGCTGAGCGATCGTCATCCATCCCAGTTTGAGCGCAATTCCAATATAAGCCCGTCCGGGTTGGCGCTGCGGTTGAATGCCTAAATACTGCGTTAGCTCTGCTGCACTTCGTGTTCGAGCAGGCGAAATCGAAGCATCTGAATCATGCTCAAACTGAAACGGAACGCGCTCAAGATACGATTCAATCCCCCAATCTTTTAATAAATCACGCAGACGCGGCTTTTTCTGACTTTGGGACTGCTGCACATAAGCGAGATACGGTTGCGTCAGCGCTGAGATTGCTGCCACACAATCTGACTTTTTGATTAGCACACCTGTCTCATAGAATCGCCGATTGCTCCCCAGCGTCAACTTAAATCGATCGTCTGTCACGGCTGAAAGTTGAATTTCATTGTACCGATGCTGCCAAGCTGATTTGGATCTCGCCCCAATCCCGATCGCTCCACCACCATCAATTCCAATACTAAATTTAGGCGGCAGTCCGATCAATTCGGGCGTGTTCTGAAGATCAGTATCAATTGCCTGAACTAGCGATCGCACATCGATTAACTCTGCTGGATCAATTCCTGCCGTTGGGCTTGCCATGATATTTCTGAGGTGATCCAGGTGTGGATTCTGAGATGCAAGTCCGACCGATTGCAGCGTGCTAAACACTTCGGGACTTGGAATCGATCGCAGCGCTCGAAACTGAAGATTCGCGCGGTTCGTCACTTGAACCCTGGAAGTCTGCCAGCGATCGGCAATTTCGACGATCGCAATTGCTTGATCACGACTTATACAACCGCCCGGAACGCGAATCCGAATCAACGTTCCGTCTTGAGCAGCGGTGCCATAAAACAAGCCTGGACAGGGATTTGATGCAGCCAACCAACTCATGAATATGCCCCTTCTCCGTGGGTCGCAGAGAATTAAACAGACTGCTCAAGACTGGCATTCTGACTCGAACCCTTGTTCATCACAGTTGCGCCACAGTGCCGGAATCTGACCGGACTTTCCCAATCCTAAGCCAATGCAGCATATCACACTCAATTCACTCGCATTCTGATCGTTACCTCTTTCTTAAGAAAACTGAAAATTGACAAATTTAGAAGTTTTTACAGATTGTAACGATCGCGATCGTTGTTTTTCAATTCATAGTTGCGTTCATTTGTAAACTCTCTACTCAGCGATCCCAATTTCTAACTCTTGCTAGAGGAGTACAGCGATTCTGCTGGGGATACTTATTGTAGGGCGCAATCAAAAAGTGACGCTAAAAACAGGTTTCTTGTTTCGTCACCTTCAAAAAGCCTGATTTGTAATAAGTGAGTTTGCTATGTGTTTCTCTCTGATCCCCATCCCGTTTTTGCACTTCTAGTTCGCCTTTGTACAGCTCTAAACAATTATTTTTCACGGTTTAGAGCGATCCCCGAAATCTAAAATCAATATGAAACTCCATTTTCGCAATTGATTGCTAGAAGCGAGATATAGCAACGATTTTCAAGGTTTTTATAAACACACATTCCTGCGAACCTGCTTAACAATAAGAATCAGAAACACAGTAGTTGTGAACCCCGGTTAATCGTTCTAATCGGTATTGAGTATAGGCAACTTACTCAATATTTCTTAATTGATTTCACTCAGTAACAAACCAAAATACTTCATAAGAAGTAGTCCTGCTGTTTCACATTCGCACTCTAACCTGTCCGAGAACATGAACAATAACGATGCCTTGACCTCAATCTGTCGCCACTGTCGATTCTATTCTCCTGAAGGACGGCGCGGTGGACACTGTAATCAACTCAATGTCGCCGTTCAAAGTACCTGGAAATCTTGTTCTCTGGCAACTCCAATTTTTGAACCAGAATGGGAAGTCGCCCCCTGGCATCCTGAAGTAGCATTTGCCCGATCGCGCAGCACGACCAGCGCTGGCGGAAACTCATTTACCAGCGCCTTTCCTTGTGTCATTGAGTCTGGGGCAATGCTTTCAGAGTTGGAAGTTACGGCTTCTTCGCTCTAGGCGTTAAGCAAAGCGTTAAGCAAAATCGGGCATCGCATCCTTGATATGAGGATGCGATTTTTTCATGCAAAAGCGTCGAAATCAAGCTGACCTCGACATTCAATCGAATTCTGTTGGGGCTTCAGAGTTGCGAATCGCTAAGGATTTTGAGCGGGAGCCGCTTGCTTGGGGGACTCTGCACCATCTAACACAATCAAGCGCTGATTCGGGTCTGCACGATTCGTTTGCTCCTGAACGATCGCGGTTGCCTGCTGCGGATCGAAATAGCGGTTAAAGTCTGCTTTCAAGCGAGTCACTCGCGTCTCAGCGATCTGGACTTCCGCTTGAATTTCTTTGAGTTTTGTCTGCTGGCTGATGCTCTGAGGAATAAGCTGCACCAATGCCGCGATCGCGGCGCTAGAAATGACAGCATTTACACCCAGTTTCGCGATCGCTTCAGCCGCTAAAATACGATGGCTGCTGGCTGACTGCTCAGGCTGCGGACGGGCGCGACGTGCAGACTGTCGAGCGCGACGAGGCTTGGGAGATTCAGGCGGCTGTGGAAGAGGAAGTGCATTCATGGGTTCGTTAACGTGTGATAGCAGATAGCAAAAGAAAGTCACTCAAGCACAAAAAACTTTCATCCAGAAGTATTCACGATTAGGCTTCACTTTTAACGTGAATCCCTGTAACTTAACTGAATTCGATGTTCTTGGATAAGAGACTGACCAAAATATCTCACCGATTCAACGGGAAGAATATCAAACTTTAATTCATCAAAGGATTGACTCTCAAAATTTGATTATCAGTAGAGCTTATTCAAGATTACAAATCTGGCACCCAAAATCAAGAAGTACGAGTGAACTAAGCACAGTTACAACAAAAAAGAACTGAAAACTGAGAGAAAAGATTTGAATTTTTTCGCAGTTTTGAATGGCGCTTTTTTGTGCTTTTCGATCGCGATATGTTCGCCTACCTGCTTGGAAAGAACCCATTTAGGCAGGAAACTCGCCTAGATAGTTTACTAGCTGAATCGAAAAATGAGCACTGAATTGACAGTTTTCTTTTAACGATTTGCTTGTTCACCATCAAGGCGAGTTTCTTACTTTGGTCGGAACCTACTGATTCGGAACCTACTTATACAGTTCAGTGGCTAACCGAAATGCGAGGACTCCCGGAATGAGAGCCACGACCAGTGCAACCAGAACTTGAGTATCGGATAAAGACATTGTGTGAAAACTCCTTATCTCAGGGTATCGTTCCTCAATGTGAACGAAAATGCACATTTCGGGAAGTAGTTCGTAACAAGATGCAACAGAGCGTGTCCCGATTAAGCTTCGTGCTGGGCGGGATGTTGCTCTAAAGTTGGGTTGTGTTCGACGTGACGCTCGTACCAGCGCATTAGGGGGGTTGAAGTTACGCCATGCAGCAGGACGGAAATGACAATCGTCCAAAAGGTAATCCAGGCGATTTGTTCACCCGTTTCACCCTTCAGTCCATGACCGAACGTGTAGGCGAGATAGTAAATCGAGCCGACTCCGCGAATTCCGAACCAGCCATAAAGCCAGCGCGTTGCGGGATGAGCCTTTAAGCCGATCGTGCTAATCCAAGTTCCTAATGGGCGAATCACAAAGATTAAGCTAAAGGCAATTAGAAACGCATCGCCCGCATATTTCAGCATCGGTTGGAATCGCAGCATCGAGCCGAGCAGGAGAATGGTTCCGATTTCTGATAGTTTTTCTAACCGTTCGATGAAGTGGAGTTGATTTTTTGTGTACTCGGTATTCCGTCGCCTTCGCATAGCGATTCCTGCAATAAAGACCGCTAAAAAGCCATATCCGTTGATTAACTCAGTCACGGCATAGGTGATGAGAATGGCACTGAGAGCGACGAAATCTTCCATCAAATCATCGGGAGTCCGAAAGCGTTCGAGTTTTTTATCAATCCATTTGATCGCTTTTGCGACCAAAAAACCAGCCGCTAATCCGGCAAAAATTGCCCACACCACATCGATCATGAGCCATTCTCGAAACCAACTGCGCCAATTGCCTTTTTCGATCGAGTGAATACCAAAGTAGACAAACGGAAATGCCAGCGCATCATTTAATCCACCTTCGGAAGTGATACCAAATCTCAATTCATCGCGATCGTGGGGGTCTTCGAGCTGTACTTCTGCGGCGAGAACCGGGTCAGTCGGGGCAAGAATTGCACCTAAAAGAATGGCTAATCCCCAGTCCAATTTGAGAATAAAATGCGCGATCGCAGCAATTGAAAAAATCGTGATCGGCATTAATAAACCGATTAATCGCGTGGTCGATCGCCAAGCCCAAAATTGCATTGGACGATTCATTTTGAGTCCGCAGCTAAAGAGCGAAATCAAGACAACTATTTCCGTCACTCGCTCTAAAAAATTTGCGTCTGGGCGAGCCTGAACCAGATTAAAACCATACGGGCTTAAAATGATACCAACAAGTAGATAAATTAGTGCATAGGAGAGCGGTAAGCGGGCGATCCATCCTGCTCCCAGCGTTACCATTAGTAGCAGTAAGCCGATGACTAATAAATCAAGAATATAAACATCCACAGGTGCTTTCCCACATTGCATTCGTCTTTACTCTAATGGGGCATCTGGTTATGTCCTATTCGTCTGCTGATAGATTCGCCGTCTTTCTCAGGGCTTAGGGATATAGCCCCATTTATCGTTAAGTTTGACTCGCGCTAATCCTTCGTGAAATGCGCCTGCCTCTTCAAACTGAGGCGCGATCGCAATCTTTCCGGTTGGGTTGATGTAGCCCCACTTGTCCCCAATTTTGACGGGGGCAAATCCTTCTTGAAAGCTTGCAGCAAATTCGTATTTTGGCTCGATTACAAATTTGCCGAATTTATCAATGTAGCCCCATTTTTGATTGCTTTGAGCTAAGGCTAAACCGTTAGAGAAATCAGAGGCGAATGAATACTGAGGTGCGATCGCAACTTTTCCCCTGGAATCGACATATCCCCAACGCTCACCAACTCGGACGCGCCCCATTGCATCGGAAAGATTAAACGCGCCATCAAATTGAGGTTGGGCGACAAATTGACCGTTTTGGTTGATGTAGCCCCATTTTTGACCGATTCGAGCCGCCGCTAATCCCCCAGAAAATCGCCAAGCATCATCGAATTTTGGCTCAATTTTGATCTGTCCAGTTGGGTCAATGTAGCCATATTTTGCGCCCAATTTTACGGCTGCGAGTCCTTGAGAGAATCCGGAGGTCAGTTCAAATTTCGGCGGGATCACTACCTCACCTGTAGGTTTAATAAATCCGTAGCGTCGATCGACGCGAATGGCAGCCAGTCCTTCTTGAAATTTTGACACCTGCTCAAATTTTGGCTCGATCGCGAACTCACCCTGCCGATTCAAATAACCAAATAAACCGCCGAGTTTGACGATCGCTAATCCTTCAGAAAACGGTGCGTAGGCTTCAAGCTCGATTTTTGGCGTAACGGTTAATCTCCCAGCGTGATCGATGTAGCGAAATTCTCGTCCGAACTGCACTAACGCTGCACCTTCAGCGAAGTCACTTGCGCTGTCAAACTGATTTTCGATCGCAAGTGGAGTGGGTGTGACAGCGATAGCGCGTTGTGCGATTGCAATTCTCGGAGGAGCCGTGCAAGCTCCGATCGTTACCAAGCTGAGAGCCGCAAGCAAAAAGAGGCGAAACATCATCGAAATATCAGTAACACATATGCTTAAGTGTAACGAGGAACAACAGTTTGAACATTAAAACTAGGTGAAAGTCGATCGTCGCTAAACTAAAACTATTGCCGCGATCAAGTATTGCGACGGGGATTGTATTCAAGCCTCGATCTAGTGGCTATGCCGTAAAGTAGTTGCGCTTTATCTGAAGTAGCAAATTTAATATCGCTAACTAGGATGTTCGTGATATTGGAAATGCCTAAAGTTGCTTTGATTGCTGGAACTTATTTACCCGATCGCTGTGGGGTGGCTCACTATACGGCACGACTGCGATCGGAACTGTCGATCGATACTATTGTTTTAACGACAACTGAAGCCGCCAAACTTGCCAACGATCCAAGCGTCTTAGGCGTTGTAGAGGACTGGAATTTACAGAATCTACCTGCATTGGTGCAAGCGATTCATCAAACGCAGGCGGATCTCTTGCACATTCAACACGCAGCAGGAACTTATGGATTCGATCGAGCCATCTTTCTGTTACCGATCGTACTTCGGGCTACAGGATGGCATAAACCGATCATCACCACTGCCCACGAATATGGCTGGTGGGAATGGCAACCGAAATGGATTCCATCTGCATTGTTAGAAGGCTTGAAACAGTGGGGTCAACAGCAGCAATGGTGGGATCGTGAAGATGGTTTTTTGCTAACTCAAAGTGCTGCAATTATCGCAACGAATGATGAGGCTGAAAAAGTAATTGTCGATCGTCTCCCCGATGCACAAGTACATCGAATTCCAATCGGCGCAAATATTGATGTGACTGCGTGTAAGACTGCAAGACAAAAGCTATTAGAGAACTGTGGTTGGTCTGAGGATGTGATTGCGATCGCGTTCTTCGGATTTTTGCATCCGGTGAAAGGTTTGGAAACATTGCTCAAGGCTTTTCAGATCGTAGTGCAGCAGCAACCTCAAGCACGATTGATTTTAATAGGTGGGGTTGAAAGCCTAGCGTTGCGTGGAGCAGAGGCTAAACAGTATTGGAACAAGCTAGAAAGCATGATTTCTGAGCTGCAACTCAATGGTAGAGTTCACATGACAGGCTATGTTCCGGGGGAGGTTGCTTCTGTTTATCTATCGGGTGCTGATATCGGAGTGCTACCGTTTAATCATGGTGTGACCTTGAAAAGCGGTTCATTACTAGCATTAATGGCACATCAATTACCTGTGATTGCAACTCGATCGGCGGATTCAACCTTAACTAGCCTAGTTAAACAGATTCCGTCGCGTAATTCTGATGCACTAATTCATGCACTGTTAGAGCTAATTGAAGATTCATCAGAGCGATTTCGCTTAGCTCAACAAGGATATCAATTCGTGCAGCAGTTCAACTGGAAAACGATCGCCGAAGCTCATCTTGCAATCTATCGATCGGTGTTGTCTCATGCTTAAAGTTGTGGTCTACACTGATTCGGAAGGAATTGGTGGTGCGGAAATTAGCTTAGGTCATTTAGTTGCAACTACCTCGGCAGACGTAACTGTAGTCGGTGTTTCTGAGACAGTGGTGAATGCAATTGCCCATGATCGTCCTAAATTTATTCTGCCTAAAACACTTTTCTCGCATTGGTTAACCTTCGCTCGATTGCAGCCCGATATCATTCACATCAATTGCTGTACACCCTGGGCTTGCGCGATCGGTCTAACAGCCGCATTGATGATTCCAAATACCAGAGCGGTTCGAGTGGATCAATTACCTCTCAGGACGACTGATGCGATCGAGCTTTGGCGCACTCGATTTCTATCCTTGCGGCTTGATGCTCATGTTGCCGTAGGAAAGAAGAGCGCTCAACGCATGGAGGACTTTTACGCGCTCGGCCGCAATTCAGTAATCTCGATTCCGAATGGTGTACCGGATTTAGGAGAAGCTCAATTAGTCACAGCAGACACCATGACCGTCGGAAGCATCGGGCGATTAGATGCAATGAAAGCGCATGAAATTTTATTGAAAGCGATCGCTCAAACTGAGAACATCAATGCGGTGATTTTAGGTGAAGGGTCAGAGCGATCGAACTTAGAACAACTGGCAATTGATCTAGGTATTCAAGAGCGAGTTCAGCTTTTAGGGTGGGTGGACAATCCGCGATCGTATCTATCAAAATTCGATGTAGTGGCAATGCCTTCTCGCTCAGAAGGCTTTCCTTTAGCAATGGTCGAAGCCATGTTAGCGGCTCGTCCGGTGATTGCTACACGAGTTGGAAGTATGCCCGAAGCGGTGATTGATGGTGTAACGGGATGGTTGATCGAAAAGAACGCTGTGGATGGATTGGTAAAAGCTTTAA
Source organism: Cyanobacteria bacterium FACHB-DQ100 (assembly GCA_014695195.1). Classification (NCBI taxonomy): domain Bacteria; kingdom Bacillati; phylum Cyanobacteriota; species Cyanobacteria bacterium FACHB-DQ100. Next base: position 150,887 of record JACJNW010000034.1, read on the forward strand.
TGCGATCGCGAGATGATGTTCCTCTACGTCTGCAAATGGGGCAACAAGCCAGACAAATGGCACTATCGAATTACACGGTTGAAGCAATGACCAAACAATATGAGCAACTTTGGCAGGAATTGAGAGGGAAGGCACGATCGCCTAGATTTCGGGTTTCTCGCCCGAAGGATTAACGTCAGTTCGATGAGTTTTTTCGCTTCGATTTGAGCCGCTCTGCCCCCTAAATCCCCCATTTTGGGGGACTTAGAGAATCGCGATTCCCCAAATTTAAGCGCCTTCTAAGCTTCAAAGTCCCCCACTCGTGGAGGATTTAGGGGGCTACCCGCAGATCCAAACGCGGCCAAGACTTGTATCGAACTGACGTTAATTTACAAATTAATAGAGAATCGAGAATTAATGCTCAAAATCGAATCGTGAACGGAATTGCAACAGTCACAAAACAAGATAGAACATCACTAGCTAATAGATGAATGAATTGGAGGGACGGGGAAATGTTTCATCTATTATTCAAGTTCTTTGGAGTTCACCACTCATCCGCAGAATTGGAAAACTTCAGACCAGCGAATCCTTTGTTTGCTCCAAGGCGCTTTGAAGGGCAAGCGATCGTGAACGAAGTACTAATCCCCAATCGGCAGGGGTCGGATCGGTAACACCTTGATCATCGCACCGTTGAACTTTGTGCCAGTTACTTAAGCAGAGAGTGAGAAGATCCAGCATCTCCCCACTCTAGAAGCTGTTTAGTTAGCTAACCTGACGATTTCCGGCTTCTGGTTCTCGGCTCTCTAAGCGCGATCGCGGATTGATGCCGATCGCAGTTCTCGGTCTCGATAGCTTAAATCTCGGCATCAAGTCGGGTTTACCCATACCGTAGGTGAGCGCATAGCTTTGCGATAATCCCCACAGCCACAAAGCCGGAAATCTTGGCTCTAACCAGGGTTGAATCTGAAACAGCAATTTCGGAAACCAGCCGCTCAAAATCCAGCTAATCAAAGCATTTACCCCGAAGCTAAGATAGCTTCTTGTCCAGCGTAATAAGTCTTTTGCGCCTGCCATTTGCCAGATCCAGAGCAAGAGAGATGGATTCTTCCAACCCGCAACGATCGCCATCCTGTTGAATCTTGTCCAGGTGACGCGATCTTTGATGAACGCATCTGCGATCGCAGGCGGCTGCGTCGCCAACACATCAAAGAATGTATTCAACATCGAGTTGACTTGCTGCGGTGGCAAGGATTTTCCGGTCGGAACCATCATGCCCCTAGAAAACATCCAGGTGACAGAGATATTGCTTTGATAGGCTCGAATTGCATTCAGATATTGTTTCGTTAACAAATCATGCTTGAGTGCTGTATCGAGCAACTGAGTCAAGCGGGAAAGATTTCGCACCAGTGAGCCGAATCCGGTAAACACTAGCGGCGATTGCAAGGAGGCAGCATCACCGATCGCAATGAGCCGATCGAATGCCACCGTCCGATCGCGGCTACTGGTGCTGAAATGTCCAGGAATATAGCCGAAGGTTGCTTTCTTCCAGACCAGCTTATCCATGTCGCAACGTCGATATTCTGGCAAAATCGTGAAAAAGTCCTCATACATTTCCAACAGTGATCCAGGGTTTTCGGGATGCACTTGATGATAGTGAAATAGATAAAACGTCAGTTCTTTACCTTCGGCTGGGAACAGTTCCCAAATCAATTGCCGTCCGCGTGAAATGTCGCCGTGACTGTTCAACACATCGCCATAGTGACTATCCCACACTGCTGGATCAAAGCCGTCTGAAATCACTGCGCCAACGGTTGGACAGACACTATCAAACGCCCGTCCACCGTTTAATTGCCACGCGATCGGCGAAGCCGTTCCCATGGCATCGACTAACAATCGTCCGGTGATTTGTCTGTCGCTTTGGGTTGGAAGATGCGTTGCATAAATAGTCACTTGATTGCGGCTGATGTCAGCGCGTTGAAATTCAGTTTCATCCCAAATCTCGCCGCCTGCTTCGCGGAGTTTATCGCCGCAGAGTTTGAGGAATTTCTCAGCATCGATCGCAACGTTTAGAACCGTAGGCGTGTGCAGAATTTTTGCCTTCGCTTGCGGTGGATTATTCGCATCGAAGAACTTGTGAAACCCATCGACGTACTCATTGGCAATCACGCGATCGAACTCGGCTGCGGTAAACAATCCCAGATCAATCAAACTCTGGAACTCACCGCGCGAAATATTCCATTCCCGGTTCATCCGTCCAAAGGGCATCCGCTCAAGCAGCAACACGCGATAGCCTAGTCTCGCCATTACTGCCGCATGAACAATTCCCAATGCCCCGCCAACATAGACCAGATCAAACGCAGGCTTTGCAGGCGAGATATTGCCATCATCGGTCACAAACACAACTTGCTTAGGAGTCTGCGGTGCTCGGACTCCCTCACGCCAGCGCTGTTCCCACCAGTAAACTCGATTGAGATCATATTCCCCGTTCGGAATTTTCTTAAAGAACTCTACGGTTTTGGGATAGTACGGTGCTAATGCCTCAAAAATGGAGTGTTGCGATAGATCAAGGTTTGGCGGTTCCGGGTAAAGGTTTGGAAACTGTGTTCTAATCGCGCTGACAAAGTGATGAATAATTTGTTTTTCTTGGACGATCGTGCCTGTACGAAAGACTTTAAGATAAGTCGATCGCTGAAGCGACCAGACAAAAATTGAAAGCTCACCGCCCAAAGTTAGCCGAATTCCGGCAGGAGTTTGTGTTTTTTCGCCGCGATCGGGGTGATAATCCGTGTGTAGCCACTGAATCACAGCATTGGTATCAGGGGTAGGAACTTCGAGATAAAGAATTTCTTTCATGAGTGGGTTCTAAACTCCGAAATAAGAACGAAAGCGGATTGAAAAATTGAGGGAAAACAAGCTACTCCTGATACCAACTTCAGAAACTTCACATCTCATTATTCATGATTGAAGCCGCCAGATTGGATCTGCCCAATGAATTATCCTAGTCCGCGCCCCGTCTCCAGATCTATCCCACCATTAGCAGAAGTGATGGAAGATGATACGCTGCTAGAAGTTGAGCAGCGCTATTGGTGGCGTGAAAAGGTGGCGCAGGCATGGGAAGTCACACAGGATGAAGCAGGTTCTAGGAATTGATCTCGGTGGAACGGCGATTAAGCTAGGGCAGTTTGAGAGCGATGGCACCTGTCTGCGATCGTGTTCGATTCCGACTCCGCAGCCTGCAATTCCCGAAGCCGTTCTCGCTGCGATCGTTGAGGCAATTGAGCAACTTGATCCGAATCGAGAGGCTTTGGCGATCGGGGTTGGAATGCCAGGGCCGACCGATGCAGCGGGACGCATTGCGCGAATTGCGATTAATCTACCGGATTGGGTCGATGTGCCGCTAGCGGATTGGTTAGAAGCGAAAACCGGACGACCCACGATCGCCGCGAACGATGCCAATTGTGCCGGATTGGGAGAGGCTTGGTTAGGAGCGGGGCGATCGTTTCGCAATTTCATTTTGCTGACGCTGGGAACGGGAGTTGGCGGGGCGATTATGCTCAATGGTGAACTATTTATCGGGCACAACGGTGCAGCCGGTGAACTAGGGCTGATTAGTCTCGATGCGAATGGGACGCTCTGCAATAGCGGTAATCGTGGATCGCTAGAGCAGCATCTCTCGATCGGGGCAATTCGCCGACGCACCGGAAACGCACCGGACGAGTTAGGGCAATTGGCACGATCGGGCGATCCGGAAGCGCTCTCGTTTTGGCGATCGTATGGGCGCGATTTGGGCGTTGGATTGACGAGCTTAGTGTATGTGCTGACACCGGAAGCGATCGTCATCGGGGGCGGTGTGAGCGCGAGTGCGGAGTTTTTCTTACCGAGTGCGATCGCTGAAATTGAACAGCGAGTCATGCCTACTTCGCGGGAAGGATTACGAATTTTGAGAGCAGAATTGGGAAATCGAGCAGGAATGCTTGGAGCCGCGAAACTAGCGATCGACCGATATTGCACCGAGGAATTAAGAGCAACCCGCTAGGGTTTGCTCTTCGCCTTTTAGAGCCGTTTGGGGCTTTCAGCAGCAAGATTGGTGCGTCAACTGAGACAAATTGCGTTAAAAACAGGAATGTTGCTGTTTGACGTGGGAACAGTCTTGCTCAAAGTAGGAATGTTTCGCTTCTGAACACGAATGTTGCTGCTTGACGTGGGAATAGTCTTGCTCAAAGTAGGAGTGTTTCGCTTCTGAACAGGAATGTTGCTGTTTGACGTGGGAACAGTCTTGCTCAAAGTAGGAATGTTGCTGTTTTGAGTGGAAATGTTCCGATTAAAGATAGCAGTGACGATCAAAAAGCAGCGATCGCCTCGGCATAGCAGGCATGAAAGAAGTCACCGAAGCCTATAACGACTACGCAATTCCGATACAAACACGCACGATCGAAGCCCAAAAACTCGAACACCAACTTTCAGATCTGATCAATCAAGCTTACGGACTCACCCCTGAAGAGATTGATTTGATGTGGAAAACCGCGCCGCCTCGAATGCCGATTGCTAATCCACTTTTAGAATAGAAGAACCTCGATCGCAAAACATCTATGAATCCTCTCCTCGATCGCATTACCCAAACGCCCGGACAGTGCGGCGGTCGTCCCTGTATTCGCGGCATGAGAATCCGAGTCAGCGACATTCTAGAAATGCTTGCCGAGAATGTCAGCAGCACAGAAATTTTAGAAGACTTCCCCGATCTAGAACCTGAGGACATCCAAGCTTGTCTGCTCTTTGCCGCGCCGCAATTGACTTTTTCAACCGCTAGGATAGAATCTGACCTTCACTTTTGACGCGATCGCTCATGCTGTACCGACGTTTTGGACGCACTGAACTTCAGATGCCTGTATTTTCGTGCGGGGGAATGCGCTATCAATACAAATGGCAAGATGTCCCTCGCGATCAAGTTCCGTCAGACAATCAGGCAAACTTAGAAGCCACCATTCGACGAGCCTTCGCGTTAGGAATTCATCACATCGAAACCGCACGCGGCTATGGATCTTCGGAAATGCAGTTGGGTCAAATTTTGCCAAAACTCCCCCGCGAAAAGCTGATCTCCCAAACCAAAGTTGTGCCAATGGCAGATCCAAAGGCGTTTCGCAATACGTTTGAACGATCGCTCAAATACCTCAAACTGGATTACGTCGATCTCTTGGGACTGCATGGAATTAACAATGCAGAAACCTTAGAACAGGCACTGCGCTGCCTAGAAGTCGTGCGAAAGCTACAAGACCAAGGAAAAGTCCGATCGGTGGGATTTTCCACGCACGGATCGACCGAGATTATTACCCAAGCGATCGAAACCGACCAGTTCGATTACGTCAATTTGCACTGGTACTACATCAATCAGCAAAACTGGAGCGCGATCGAAGCCGCAACCCGTCACGATATGGGCGTTTTCATCATCAGCCCCTCCAACAAAGGCGGCAACCTCTACAATCCACCCCAGCGCTTGGTGGATCTCTGTGCGCCGCTTTCCCCGATTGTGTTTAACAATCTCTTCTGTCTGAGCCATCCGCAAGTCCACACCCTCAGCATCGGAGCCGCAAAACCGAGCGATTTCGACGAACACCTGAAAACCTTAGACCTGCTCGATCGTGCCGATGAACTCCTCCCCCCAATTCTTCAGCGACTAGAGCAAGCAGCAATCGATCGTCTCGGTGCCGATTGGGTAAAACGCTGGCAAACTGGATTACCCACAGTTGACGAAACTCCCGGACGGCTGAATCTGCACACGATTTTATGGTTACGAAATTTAGCGATCGCTTACGATTTGGTCGATTACGCCAAAATGCGCTACAACCTTCTTGGTCAAGGCAGCCACTGGTTTCCGGGAGCGCGGGTGAATGAAATCGACATCGCAGCCCTGCGACCCTGCTTAGCTGCCAGTCCCTTTGCCGATCGCATCCCAGAATTACTGCACGAAACCCACCAACTGCTAGGCGGTGAAGCCGTCAAGCGATTATCCGAGCAATAACCATTGAAAAATTTCTTCTAAATTAAACGGCTCAAACTTTTTCCGGCGAGGTAAAGTAAGTAGATTCGTTTTATTGCCCTCAGTACAGACACTGAATTTTTCTTGTGATAGCCATCTACCCCGGCAGCTTTGACCCGATTACCTACGGACATCTCGACATTATCAAGCGAGGTGCGCTATTGTTCGATCGCGTCATTGTTGCCGTGTTGCGAAATCCTAACAAAACCCCGCTCTTTAGCGTTCAAGAGCGCCTCGATCAAATTAAGATCGCGGCTCACCACCTTCCCAACGTTGAAGTCGATAGTTTTGAAGGGTTAACTGTGACTTACGCTCAAATGCGGGGAGCGACCGCCCTGATTCGAGGATTACGCGCTGTCTCAGATTTTGAGATGGAGTTGCAGATGGCACACACAAATAAGACGCTATCGACTCAGATCGAGACCGTATTCCTTGCGACCTCGAACGAGCACAGCTTCCTCAGCAGCAGTGTGGTCAGAGAAATCGCCCGCTTTGGTGGATCGATCGATCACCTGGTTCCTACCCACGTCGCCGAAGATATTTACCGATGTTACGCCAAGACCCACCCAGCATCACCCCAGACGGAGCCAACCCCAGCGATCGTCGCCACGACGTTCAGCGAGTAGGCAGTCTCGATATTCAACGAGAACTGAATCGGCTAGAGGAAATGCTTCTCGATAGCCCCCGGATTCCCCTGTCTCGTCGGACGCTAATCGACGAGGAACAATTTCTCGATCAGTTAGATCTGGTGCGGTTGAGCTTACCAGAGGCGTTTCACGAAGCGGTGGAGATCGCGCAGCACCGTGATGAGATTTTGGATCAGGCGGAGCAGTACGCTCAAGAGATTGTCGAAGAGGCAGAACGCCGCGCCGCTCTGATGTTGAATGAAACTGGAATTATTCAGCGAGCCGAGCAAGAAGCGCAGCAAATTCGCAGTGCGGTACAGCATGAGTGTGAAGCGGTGCAGCAGCAAACTCTGGCGCAAATCGAACAGATGCGAAGACAAGCGCAGCAGGATTTAGAGGAAATGCGACGCTTGGCGATCGAAGAAAGCGAAGATGTCCAAAATGGTGCAGACGAGTACGCCGATAAGGTCTTACGCGATATGGAAACGCAGATGAGCGAAATGCTGCGAATTGTGCGAAACGGTCGCGCTCAGTTGCACATCAACCAACCGCAGCCGCCATCGATTCCGAAGCCGAAGGGGAATGTGGGCGATCGTAAGGTGCAGTAAGCGATCGAGCCTGTTAGTCCGCTTCGGCGTGCGTTCCCACGTCGATGAAAACGATCTCTGCTTCTTTGGCTTCCTCGTTTCTTCAGGGCACGACGAAAGCCCTTACCAAAAAGCAGCGCTCTCATACCAAATTGACTGGGTATCATTCCTCGTCTCCAAACAGGTCGGAAAGGGCTTCGACGGATTCGATCACAGTTTGGAAAAACGGCTGGGTTCATGAGTTCGATCGCAATGATTCTCACCAAATTCTAGAATTTGGTGAGTGCACTGATATTAATTCAGAGCTTGATTACTCCGCCGCTTTTGATCCGGTCATTCCCATGATTTCGTAGCCCGCATCGACGTAAATCACTTGTCCGGTGATACCGCTCGACAAGTCACTACAGAGAAACGCTGCCGTGTTACCAACTTCAATCTGAGTCACAGTCCGACGCAGTGGCGCAACTTCCTCGACGTGGTGAATCATATCGAGAATGCCGCCGACCGCAGAAGAAGCCAACGTGCGAATCGGGCCTGCCGAGATAGCATTCACGCGAATATTGTTCTGACCGAGTTCTGATGCGAGATAACGCACATTCATTTCTAAGGCAGCCTTGGCGATTCCCATGACGTTGTAGTTCGGAATCACTTTTACGCCACCCAGGTAAGTTAGGGTGACAATGCTACCGCCTTCGGTCATCAGGGGCTTTGCGGCTCCGGCAAGCTGGATCAGCGAATAAGCACTGACATCGAGTGCAAGAGAAAACCCACTGCGCGAAGTGTTGGAGAAGTCTCCAGATAAATCTTCTCTGTTGGCAAAGGCAAGACAATGAATCAGGATGTCTAACTTGCCCCATTTGTCGCGCACGGTGTTAAATGCGGATTCGATCTGAGCCTCATCCTGCACATTTAACGGCAGAAATAAACTCGGCTGCAAGGATTCGGTCAGTTCTGCGACTTTCTTTTCTGCTTTGCCTTTTTCGTCGGGTAGATAAGTAATTCCAATGTTTGCGCCTGCTTTGTGTAACTGTTGAGCAATGCCCCATGCGATCGAGCGATTGTTAGCAATTCCCGTTACAAGTGCGTTTTTTCCAGTCAGGTCTAGCATGGTCTTCTACCGTGGTAAGCATTTATGAGGATACCAGAATCTGACACGCCATAATTGAACTGATCGATTCGGATAGAACTCAAACTCGTGCAATGAAGCGAAGCACTCAATTGAATCGAGGAAACGTGGAGATTTACGGCATGAATAGCTTAAGACCGTAGATTGATTGTAGAAGATGCGATTTCTTAATTTATCTCCGCAACGCTGATTCAAAACCCGCTACATCTCAATTGTTATGCAGTTGTTATGCAGTGCCATTGCCATCCTCAACTGCTATGTCGAAATGAAGCACTTCTTCGCGAATGCCCAATTTCGTGTACAGCGCGATCGCGGGTTCATCATCGATATCTGCCTGCACGAAAATAACGTATGCTCCTCGGTCTTGGGCGATCTGCTTAAGCTCCCGAATCAATGCTGTCGCGATACCCTTACGACGATGAATTGCGGCAACAGCCAAATCATAGATGTAGATCTCGCTGCGCTCTTGCTCGAACTTCATCAACTCATAGGCTGCGATACCGCCTACAACTTCGCTGTCCTGCACAGCAGCGATCCCAATGAAGTAGCCGCTGTTGAGCAGACGCTTGAGATAAGTCACACTAGGTCGATTCCCGCTGTAGGTCTCCACTTCATTAAAGGCTTCGCCAAAGATTGTCAACATGGCTTCCAACAAAGCTACGTCGTCGGGCGCGATTTGGTGAATGCTGAAACGGGATTGTAAAGACAAGTACACCTCCTAAACTGCAGCACAAAAGAATTTCTCTAATTCCTAACTCGCCAGTACATTGGGAGTGCCTGTCTGAGCTTTGGGATGGGATGAATGAAGATCAGGGTTCTGTTGCCCCTCAAATTACTAAATCTCCGATGACCACCACTCTCAATTCCTGAACTCGCTTTAAGGCTGAATCATTTGTAAGAAAAACATAGCACCCAGCCACGATAGCTGTCCCAACTTGGAGAGCATCTGGCAGTTTCAAATTATATTTCACTCTCAATTCTGCTGCCTTTCGTCCTATGACTGCATCGATTGACTGAAGAATTGTGTTCTCCCCGTTCACAATTGCTGCGTTAAATTCCTGTTGCAGTGCTAACAAACCCTGGCGTGTTGGTAAGATCAAGCATTCTGATAAAGTGATTGGCGAGGTAACAGCTTGAAAGGTATTATTTTGTACGCCTTGAAAGATACGTTGAACGATCGCAAAGTAACTAGAGTTCCGTTCAATATAATAGATGGCTGGGGCTGTGTCTAAGAAAAGTTGGGTTGCGCCGTTGAAAGCTTGCTCAAATTGCGTGACATATATTGTTTTCAGAACTGCTGTTCGCGATCGCCCCACTCATCGCGGATTCGATTGATCCAAGCTTGAGCATCTTCACCATTGAGCAAATTCAGCGCGGCTCCTTCTAAATCCTGCCAAGATTTTCTAGGCTGCGCTTCAAGGGTTTGCATCTGCTGAACTTGCTCGATTAGTTGCGATCGTTCTTCGGATGTGAGTTGAGCAATTTCAGCCAGAACTTGCTGCAATCGAGGACTCATGATGATTCTCCAAACAAGTTAGCTCAATTGTACTTCCTGAGCAGTTCAGCGAATTGCGATCGTGGCTCAAAGCTGTAGCTTGATTGTAGCGGATGCGATCGCTAATCCTTTCTCAACGATTGTTATAAACCCACTAGAACTATCTACTATGTGCGGCGTGATACAACCTAAATTCAGCTATCTTGTGTTGCAGCATGAATATTAATATCTGACCACGGTTCAAATTCGTAAGGAGCCTGTAAATCATCATAACGCTGTAAAAAATACGCACTAAGCTCCTGAAATGACTGCACTAAGATAGCTTCCTCTTCTTCATGTGGAAGGATATACCACCGATTTCGATCAAGCGGGTGAAAGAGAATGGTATCCCCATCAGCACTGCCAAAAAATCCCACACATTCCACTGCATGAGTTTGTGTCAAAATCTGTGAGCTTCTACCCCAGAACCAGAACTCAGCCAGCCGATCACGTGGCTCAAATAAATTTTGATCTAGAGGTGGGAATGCTTGTACATGAAACTCGGTTTCCCCAAAACCTAAAGTGCTAATAAATGCTCGATAATCTCCTGGAAACGTAAATCCTAGTCGCGCTTCGATAGCTTCTAATTCCTTGATAGAAACAGTAGATAGTGGTGCGTCAGAAATAAATGTAATGCCCTGGAAATTGATTCTTTGCATACAATTAGTGGGGTTTCATTTAATATATCCACCGTGGATAAGTTGTACTAGCAATCAGAGCAGAATGAAAAAGATGGAGAGTGTTTCTCCCCATCTTCCCAATCTTCTAACTCGCTTCAGACTTCAAAAGCCGATCGATCAACGATGCCGGACGTTGTGCATATTGCCACGCAAACGCATGACGGAACGCCGCATCCTGACAAACCTCCAACTCTTCAAACCCAATCACATCCTGAGTCAGCAGCGTTTCATACTCAAACGGCAACCGCACATCATTCAGACCCGCGTTATCAGTACAGATCGCAATATCCACGCCTGCATCAAAACACTGATCAAACACCTGTTTCAGTTGCCGAACTTCCTGAAGCGTCCCCGTTTTCAGGTAAGTGGTCGGACAGACTTCTAAGCACTGACCTCGTTGCGCTACTTCTCCCAGCAAATGTGGGTAACGGAGCGGAATTTGAATGCCATGCCCGATCCGATCCAAAAACGGTAGCAGTTCGGGATAATTGCCTTCCGTTTCGTACAGGTGACAAGTTGTATGGAGATTGAGCGATCGCGCATATTCAAACAGCCCGATAAACTCCTCCAACCGTTCCCCGTAATACGAATCACCGCCCGCCAAATCGATCGCGCAAATATACTCCGGCATCTGAGCCGCCAACTCCACGATCGCTCGATTCACCTCATACGGCAATTTCGAGTGCATACAGAGAATCTGACTGCTGACGATCGGATATTCTTTCAACTGACTGGCACGACCGACAATCTGAGCAATTTCGATCATCTGCTCGATGCGATGCGACTGATCCAAGTTCGGATTCGTTCGCAAATAAGGCGTATAGCGAAGTTCCAAGTACGCCAAATTCTCGAAAATGTACGCGCCCCGCATCAAGCGATAGATGAAATAGGGCAACGCCTCAGCCGTTTGCACACCTTCGACGATCGTATGCAGTTCCAAATACTCATCGAGCGTGTTACGCGGACGAGTGTAAAAATCTTCAAATTCAGCATAAGCGGAAAAGCGATCGATTAATTCCGATTCGCTGCGTTCTAAATAGCGCCACAAAATGCGAGGGACAACCGAGCCGCCTAAGTGACGATGCAATTCTGCGTATAAAGCCACGGAAACCTCTGTATCAATTCTGATGATTGTTCCTATTCTGACCTGTCATTCTCAACTTGACAGGCTCTTTGTAATACCAAAATCGATTTTTTACACCCTGAGTACAGCTACCGGTAAAACCCTTCTCGCTCCACAGGCTTATACAATAGTAAGGAGACCGACACTTACTCGAAGGGAAACACAAATGGATTTGGTTGCGCTTCAAGGGATTTTAGATAACTTATCCTTTGCCGTTTTATTTGCCACGATGCTGATTTACTGGGTCGGTGCAGCCTTTCCACAGATTCCTTACGCATCGGCTTTAGGCACCGCAGGAATGGCGATCGCCAACCTTTCAACCGCGACGCTGCTTGCCGCTCGCTGGATCGAAGCGGGCTATTTTCCCCTGAGCAACCTTTATGAATCGCTCTTTTTCCTGGTTTGGGGCATTACTACGATGCACCTGATCGCTGAGAACATGAGCAAAAGTAAGCTGGTTGGAGTCGTTACGGCTCCGGTTGCGATGGCAATTACGGCATTTGCAGCCCTCACTCTACCCGACACGATGCAAGCCTCTGCCCCTCTGGTTCCGGCTTTGAAATCCAACTGGTTAATGATGCATGTCAGCGTCATGATGTTGAGCTACGCCACGCTGATGGTCGGATCGTTACTGGCGATCGCCTTTCTCGTCATTACTCGCGGACAAAATATCGAACTCCGAGGAAGCTCGATCGGAACGGGCAGCTACCGCGAAAAATCCTACCAACTGCACCGCTCAGAAGAAATGAATGCGAACTCTGGCGGAACTGCCGTTTTAGAGCGCACAACCCTTTCTCCTCAGCGCTTGACCTTAGCCGACACCTTAGATAACATCAGCTACCGCGTCATTGGGTTAGGCTTTCCGCTATTGACGATCGGCATTATTGCAGGCGGCGTTTGGGCAAACGAAGCTTGGGGATCGTACTGGAGTTGGGATCCAAAAGAAACCTGGGCGTTCATTACCTGGCTTGTGTTTGCAGCTTATCTTCATGCCCGGATCACCAAAGGTTGGCAGGGTCGGAGACCTGCAATTCTCGCCGCAGTCGGCTTCGTCGTGGTTTGGGTTTGCTATTTGGGCGTGAATCTGCTCGGTAAAGGACTCCATAGCTACGGATGGTTCTTATAATGCACAAGAGAACGGGAGCGAGGATAGAAAAGCGACATGGATAATGGATTTACCCCAATGAATGAAGATGAAGTCTTGTTCGTCGATCGCGGTCGCGTTTTGATGGGCAATCCGACTTTCAAAGTCAGCGAATTTCTAGATGAGCTGGCACAAGCCGTCAGCGATAACTCAAGCGATTGGTCAGAAGATTGTGAAGCTTGGTTTGATGAAGGCTTAGAGTGCGAGGCGCTGCGGCTCACTTCTGGTGCAGGATGGCAACGAGGTAGAGTCCGAATCCGGTTAGAATTTGCGCCGCTTAGACCCCAAGAACGATTACCGGAGCGCTCTTCTGCTCGGCAGCCTGAGCCTTTGGGCAAGCCTGAACCGCTCACCGATCGACTCCGCCCCCGAAATATTGACGATATTTACGCTGCCGAAGACGATTACTAATCTTCCGTACAGACGCGATTAATCGCGTCTCTAGCGTCTCTCTATCTATATGGCGCAATCTTGGACACCGCTCCATGCTCAAATTCATCGCACAATTCGCCAACGCCAGCTCTTACACAAAAATCAATCGATCGTCATTGCCGTCTCTGGTGGACAAGATTCACTCTGCCTTGCTCAACTGCTTGTAGATTTACGATCTCGCTGGAATTGGCAACTCGCGATCGCGCATTGTGATCACCGCTGGCGCTCTGATTCCCAAGCTAATGCCGAGTATGTAGCAACCCTAGCTCAACAGTGGAACCTACCGTTTTATCTAAAGACTGCTGACTCTGCGCCCAGCAGCGAAGCGGCTGCTAGAGAATGGCGTTATGCTCAGCTTCAATCGATCTCAGGCAAAAGCGCAATCGTCACGGGACATACGGCAAGCGATCGGGCTGAAACGCTCTTATTCAACTTAATTCGCGGCAGCGGAGCCGACGGATTGCAATCCCTTCATTGGACACGATCGCTCAGCTCAACTCAAACGCTAGTGCGTCCACTATTGGAATTGACCCGATCTCAAACCGGTGACTTCTGCCGCGATCGTCATCTTCAAATTTGGGAAGACAGCACAAACTCGGATCTGACTTATGCTCGAAATCGAATTCGACAGGAACTTATTCCCTATCTAAAAACGTATTTTAATCCTCAAACCGAGCAACACTTAGCCCAAACGATCGAACTTCTCTCCGCAGAAGTCGAGTATTTAGAGAATGCTGCCTATGAAATCTACGAACAAGCAATTTCACCCGATGGTTTAGATCGTCAAGTTTTGCGTCAAGCTCCGATCGCCCTCCAGCGCCGAGTGATGCGGCAGTTTTTAGCGCGATCGCTCAACTTCAATCCCAATTTTGAGCAAGTTGAAAAACTGGTTGCACTGATCGCTGCGCCAAACCGATCGCGCACCGATCCATTGATCAAAACGACGATCGCGCAAGTCCGTGGCAACTTCATTTGTCTCAGTCAGATTTCTTAAGCCACTGCATACTGTGGACTCTGAGTGAGGTTCGCAATCACTGCTTTCATTTCCCCAATCGCGTGATGTTGTCCCTCGGACTGTGCAATCGCTTCAAGGTGCTGCCCCATTGCAGCGATCGAATCTTGAACCGGTTGTAGCATCTCTTGGTACAGCGAAGCTTTACCCGCAAGTTCCGCCGCTGTCACTCTTTGGACTTGTAATGCCGCTTCAATTTGCTTTAATTCGCTGCGCTTGGCATCTTGCTCACCCGATTGCTCATTGATTTGATGCTGAAGTTGTTGAGTTTTTAACTCAAGCTCTTGAATCTGTGCTTCGATTTGCTGTAATTTTTCAGCTTGCTTTTGGCGCTGTGCTTCAATTTGGGAAAAGACGATCGAAAAATCTAGTTCGCGTTCTCCATCGGGTTCTGCTCCACCGCGCCGCACTAGCACCGCTTTATGTTGGCGCAAAATTGCCTCTTTTTCTCTTAAACTGCGGCGCTGACCGACTAAAGTTTGATGTAGAAATTCATAAGCATCCTGCTCATCGGTTAGCTCCGTTTCAAGGCTCATGCGATCGAACTCATTCACCTGAGCAATCTTGTCTTTGAGTGCCTGAATCTCCTCCTCTTTCAGCCGAAGCTCCTCATCCTGATGATGCACAAATTGCGAGGACTGATCAAACTCACGCTGCATTCCTTGCACAATCGATCGCAGTTCTCCAAGATCCATGGTTTCCAGCGCTTGCACATCGACGATCGGTGCGTCACTATCGACCCCTTCAACCATGTTTTGAAGTTGCTGGTGCAACTGAGTCTGATACTCAATCTGTGCTCTGAGCAGTCCAGCAAACTCCTGCTGACTCTGCAAAAGAGAATGCTGGGTTCCTAGCTCGATTTTGGCTTGTTCAAGAGACACTTGTGCCTGCTCCCAGGCTTGCCACTGCTCAGCCAGATGATGTGCCTGTTGGTCAATGTCTTGCCGCATCTGTTCCGCCGAATGCCGCTGCTCTTCTAGCGTTTGCCAGTGATGAGTTAGGAGACTTTGCTGATAGTTGAGTAGCTCATGGCACTGCTGCATCGCTTCAGGCGATGTCCCAGATTCGACTAAGCGATCGAGCCATTGATAAAGTTCCTGTGCCTTCGCTTCATCCAGAACACAAGCCCCGAATAATTCTGCTTGTTGCTCTTCTAACTGGCGCTTTTGTCCATGTAACTGCTCCCATGCCCCCTCTAATTCCTGGCGATTGCGCTCTAGCTCCTGCTGTTGGCGCGCCAATTCTTCCCGCTCTGCTTCAAACTCCTGGCGCTGCTGCTCTATTTGCTGGCATTCAGCCTCCAGGATTTTTAGCTCCTCCTGCCGCGCTTCCATTTCCATTTCCCGGCGGGTCAATTCCTGACTCTGGTACGTCAGCGACTCGTTCCACTGCTCGATTTCGACTTCTTTAGTCTTGATTTTGTCTTGCAGCCGTGAAAACGTTTGCAGAATGTTGGCGATCGGGCGACCTGCTTCTTGAACCCGCTGTACCTGCTTATTGCCAGTCAAATCGACGAGCAAGAGCGTCCCAGAGCCAAACTTACTCGCTTCATCCGCAGCAATAATCTCCTCTGCGGTAATCGCGCTCCAATTTTGCTCTGCTCGCTGACAAGCCAGTAACTTCAGTTCAGACTTGCCACCGCCCATGATTCCGCCTTTCTTCTGAACCACTTCTGCTAGATACAGCACACTAATAGCCCTCTTCTAATCGATGCTCAATGCTTCGCTTAATGTGCCCGAACTGGCTGCGTTCTACCCATCTGATCAAAAATTTTGATCACTCGATACCCCAAAAAACCGAATCTTTAAAAAATTCGATACACCCCAGCATTAGCGGATACAATGTGGGGTCAATTCACGCAGATTCAATTTAGCTGCATTGTGAATGTCGATCGTCCCCCGACCTATGGCATCCCTTCATGCAAGGACAGTTAAGCGAAATTGATATCAGAAGTATTCTGCAACTGATCGAACTCGGTCAGCGCACGGGTGAATTATTTGTTGAGGCTTACTCGCCGCAATCGTCTGGTGCGCTCAATCGTCGTCACCTTCGGCACAGTAGCGTTGATCATTATCCGTCCTGGTTTGTCTTTTTTCTCAACGGTCAGATCATCTATGCCGGGGAAACAGAGTCGGATTTATCCCGCTTACGCGATTATTTACATCGGTATCGCTTAGAAGCCACGATCGACCAAATTCCGGCATCGTCGATCGCGACCTTCAACACCCCAGAGTACGGCTGTCTTTGGGCACTACTAGAAAATCATCTCGTCACACCCGCTCAAGGGCGCAGTATTCTCCGAGGCATGGTACAGGAGACGCTGTTTGATTTGCTCAGTCTCCATCAAGGCTCATTTGTGTTTGAGCTAGGAAATCCACTGACCCCTCAACTGCTAACGCTGGAAATTGCACCCCTAGCGATGAAAATGTTGAAGCAGATTCAAGAGTGGAAACAGCTCCATCCACAGCTTCATTCTCCGGATCAATGTCTCTTGATTGCAGAGGCAGCAAGACTTAAAGCCGCACTTCCCGAAGCCACGTTTCAAGCACTTGATCGCTACCTGGACGGACAAACTTCCATTCGCCAAATCGCTCGATATCTGAATCGTGATATTTCTACGGTTGCACGGGCAGTCTATCCGTATCTTCAGCGCGGTTGGCTACAGGCCGACCACGCCGTTTCACCCTCACAGCCTGCTTCGGAACTGTCTTTGCAGATCAAGGCTCCTAAAGTCGTCTGCATTGATGACAGCCCAACGATTGGGAAGGCAGTAGAATTAATGCTAAATCGCAATGGTTACGAAATTACGACGATCGAAAATCCACTGAGTGCCTTGAGTTTGGTGTTTCAACTCAAGCCCGATTTTATTCTGTGCGATATTGCAATGCCAGAGCTAGATGGATATGAACTCTGTGCCATGCTGCGACAATCGACCGCATTTCGGCACACCCCGATCGTCATGTTGACCGGCAAAGATGGATTTATCGATCGGGTGCGGGCGCGAATGGTAGGGGCAACTGATTATTTAACCAAACCGTTTGGAGAACATGAAATTCTGATGCTGCTTGAAAAATATATTGGGATTGGACAACCTGACCCAATTCCAACAACCGCGCAAATTTTGGATGCTTTAGAAGCAGAGCTTCGTTTAAATCCCTCGTAAAAATACTTGTTTTTGCAGTAAATCAGATTATTTCAAGATTTGCGGGTACTTTATTTAGTAAGGATTCAAGGTAAACGGGGCTTAGTCCCTCCCGTCATCGGTTCAGCCAAGCTCACAGGTAGGGGGTTATGAGTACAGTTTTAGTCGTGGAAGATAGCGTCACTCAGCGAGAAATGATTACGAATCTACTCAAAGGCAGTGGAATCGCCGTGACGATCGCGACCGATGGCGTAGAAGCCTTGGAACACATTGAGAAGCACTGTCCCGATTTAGTGGTGTTGGATATCGTCATGCCTCGAATGAATGGGTACGAGGTCTGTCGTCGGCTTAAAGCAGATCCAAAGACTCAAAAAGTACCTGTCGTGATGTGTTCCTCAAAAGGAGAAGAGTTCGATCGCTATTGGGGCATGAAGCAGGGCGCAGATGCCTATATTGCCAAGCCCTTTCAGCCGACCGAACTCGTGGGTACGGTGAAACAATTGTTGCGTAGTTAGGAAATAGAGGTAATGGTAGGAAGTCCAGATTTCTTAACCGGAAGAGGGCAGGATCAAGCGCCCGAATTTCAAGAGCTAGAAAGCCCTGAAGGTGAGTTGCATTTGCGCTTCTATACACCGTCGGGGGCTGAATTTGCTTTGCCTGCAACTGGAATTCGCGAAGTGCTTTCTCCCTCACCGGATCGAATTACGCCTGTTCCCAATGTTTCGCCGCTCCTGCTCGGAACGCTGAATGTTCGAGGTCGAGTGGTTTGGGTGGCAGATTTGGGGCAGTTTTTAGGCGATGCGGCAGCACTCAACACCGATCGCCCAGAAATTTCAGTGATCGCGATCGAAGATCAAGATATTATGCTGGGCTTGGCGGTCGATCGCATTCTGGGGATGGAGTGGCTTGATATTGACCATGTACAAGCTGCAACCGCCGTTCCTGACTCTGTTGCACCTTTTCTACGGGGAGAATGGGTTCTCGCTCAAGAAGGGGGGCAATGTTTGCGGCTGCTCGATCAAGTTTCGATCTTACGATCGGCACGGTGGGCAGCATGAGGAGCGTGTCAAGCCGATCGACACTGAATTTAGAAAAATATGTTGATTCTGTGAAGAATCTAGGGAATTCTCCTTTCAAGAGAGGTTCTCTGCTCGAGATACACTTTAATGCTGCACATCAGAAACTTGAGCGCTTGAAAAACGTTTTAATTGGTTGCGCCGCAATTTATCAGAGTATGTATCATTTTCACTTTACCCTAACTGCTCCCAGTTTCAAATCCGGTTTTCAGAGCAGCACGTACTTGCAGGAGGAGGCATATGGCACGAGGAAATGAGTTTGCCCAAGAATATCAGCAGGCAGAGCGAGCCTATATGCAGGGCAAGTATGAAGAAGCCGCAGGCATTGTTGATCGTCTAGTCGATCACTATCCTGACGATCCAAGCGCTCGATTATTGCGTGGTCACATTTACTGCTACGGACTTCAGAAATACGATGTGGCACAAGAGCAGTATCAATCGGTGCTGAAGCTGACCTCTGACCCAGAGTTCGTCGATTACGCCAATAGCGGATTGGCCTATGCGGGGCAGTTTGCAGCAAATGGAGTAGATAGCATTGGTGATACAAACTTAGAAACCGATTACTCAGCATTCGGGGAGTCCAATGGTTTTGCCGCTTCTGATGTAAACTCGCTTGATCACCTTGTGCTACACGATGACGGATTTAATGCAAATACCGAGCATGACGCTTTATTTAGCGATCCGTTTGAGGCAAACTACAACGGTCACAAAAGTCTTCAAAATGGAAACGGCTCAAAGCAGCACAATCATTTTGGCTTAGACGATCCGTTCGCGATCTCACCCAGTCACACTTCAGACACTCTCGCTCAATCAGACTTCACAGCAAACACTGACTTTTCAAGCGTTCTAGATGATTTTGATCAAGTCTTCGCAGCAGACGATCACGCAACTCCCAGCGGCATGACGACTGTTTCAACCAACCCAGGCATCTCTAGCGAAGCAGATCTGGGTCACAGTCCGATCGTAAGCCGCGACACCAGCGAAGATACGTTATTTATGGCAGCTCCCAGTTTTTACGATGAGCAAGCGGCGGCTCAGTTTGACTTTCCGGCTGAGCAGGGCAAGTTTGCCCCGATCGACGATGAACCGAACGATCGCGCTCCTGTAGCTCCCGGCAGCCAAAGCAACGTTGATTTTCTTGACAATTTTGAAGACTTTGACGACCTCGGCAATCTAGCCGATTTTGACTTGTCTGAAGATTCTGCCGGCTTTACCAGTCCCTCGGTCGGCAGTGCCTTTGGTTTCTCTTCAGATCTGTCAGCCGCTTCAGATAGCACCGACCTTGATTTTGTCCAAGACCCAGGCTTCGGCTCTTCAAACGGTGCAGGTGCGAAACTGTCTGAAGACGAACTGTTCAGCATCTCCAGCACTGCTGAACCGGTTCCGAGCTTTACCACTCAGGTCGATGCACCGGTTGCCGACCCCACACCCACCGTTGAGCAGGGTTGGTTAGCCCCCCTGGAAAATGCCTCATTTGCCACCAAGCAGGCGATCGCGGCTGGAGCCGCAGGAATTGTCTCAGCGATCGCGGTGGCGGTTGTGAGCTTTGTCTCATCTAATCAAGCTGCACAGCAGAATAATGGGGCTGTCGTCTCGCAACTACGGACAACGGGGATCATCATGGCGTTAGCAGGGGGAGTCTGCGGTGGCGGTGCGGCGCTTGCTGTCGGGCAACTCACGGCGCGTCATATGAAACGATCGGCCAACGACCTCAGAGCGCAGTTTCAAGCGGTGTCTCAAGGTCACTTTAGCGCCCGCGCCTCGGTCTTTGCCGAAGATGAACTCGGTCATCTTGCAGCCGAATTCAATCAGATGACGCGCATCATCTCCACAACCACAAGCGAAGCACAGCGTAAAGCAGAAGAGCAAGAGCAGGCAAAAGAAGATTTGCAGCGCCAAGTGATTCGACTGCTTGACGATGTAGAAGGCGCAGCGCGGGGAGATTTGACGGTGCAAGCAGAAGTCACCGCAGACGTGCTGGGAGCCGTTGCCGACTCTTTCAACCTCACGATTCAAAACCTGCGCGAAATCGTTCAGCAGGTGAAGCAAGCAGCGCGCCAAGTAAGCAAAGGTTCGACCGAAAACGAGATGTTTGCTCGCAGTCTGTCCTCTGATGCCCTTAGACAAGCCGAAGAACTGGCGGTGACGCTGAACTCGGTGCAGGTGATGACGAATTCAATTCAGCGTGTGGCAGAAAGTGCTCGTGAAGCGGAAGAAGTCGCAAAAACCGCATCTGCTACCGCACTGAAAGGTGGCGAAGCCGTAGAACGAACGGTTGCAGGGATTCTCGAAATTCGGGAAACCGTCGCAGAAACGACTCGCAAAGTGAAACGATTGGCGGAATCCTCGCAAGAAATTTCTAAGATCGTAGCGCTGATTTCTCAGATTGCTTCCCGCACCAACTTGCTTGCACTGAACGCGAGTATTGAAGCGGCGCGGGCAGGGGAAGCAGGAAGAGGATTTGCGATCGTCGCCGATGAAGTCCGACAACTGGCAGACCGCGCCGCTAAAGCCTCCAAAGAGATTGAGCAAATCGTTCTACAGATTCAAGGTGAAACTGGCTCCGTAATGACCGCGATGGAAGAAGGAACCCAGCAGGTGATTGAGGGGACTCGACTGGCAGAGCAAGCCAAACGATCGCTCGAAGATATTATTCAGGTGTCGAGCGTGATTGATACGTTAGTGCGATCGATTACTGCCGATACAGTGGAGCAGACCGAAACTTCGCGCAACGTCGCTCAGGTCATGCAATCGGTGGAACTCACCGCACAAGAAACTTCGCAAGAAGCGCAGCGGGTGTCTGGTTCACTGCAAAACCTCGTCGGTGTTGCCCGCGACTTGCTCACCTCAGTAGAACGGTTCCGCGTGGAAACCGCAGAGCGTAAATAAGCGCTCAACTTTATGCGCCCGACCCAGGAACTTCGGCTACAGTGAAGCCAATCAAAATCACTCCGGGTTAACCCACCTCGATGACTCAACCGATCCCCACTGGGTCATCTTCATCCCAGAGACTTCCGCGTTCAACTTGAACCAGGCTCGACGGAGATTACTCATCTACAGCAAAGGAACAGTGCGATGCAGCCGGAACAACAGCAGCGAATCATGGGCTATTTCATTGAGGAGGCAAAAGACCACCTCAATACGATCGAGCAGGGTTTGCTGAATCTGCGAGGCATGATGGCAGATCCAGAACTGGTGAACGAAGTCTTCCGGGCAGCTCACTCGGTTAAGGGTGGGGCTGCAATGTTGGGTTTTCACAGCATACAGAGAACGTCTCACCGCTTAGAAGATTATTTCAAGGTACTTAAAGAGGCTCCCAACATTCAGCCAGACCACAAGCTGGAGACGCTTTTGTTAAGAGTGTATGATGCGCTCAAAGGCTATTTAGAGCAGCTACAGACTCCTGCTGGACTAGACGAGGCAACCGCACAAGCGTCTTTAACCCAGCTAGAGCCTGTATTTTCCGAGGTCGAGCAGCACCTGGTTCAGCTACAACAGGCAGTTCGTTCTAGCTCGACCTTTACTCAATCTCCCGTGGGAGATCCTACGCTTGTGGTGATCTTCCAGAATGATGTGCCCGCACAACTGCGTGAGATGCTGCAAACATTTCGGCAAGCTGAGACAATGCTGGATGCGCGGGAACGGCTACAGGGCATCTGTGAGGGTTTACGGGGGCTAGGCGAGGCGTTCGGAGTGACGCAATGGAGTCAATTAATTGAGATGGCAAGTCGGGCGATCGCGAATCCTGTGAATTCGTATCGTGATCTTGCACAGGTGTTAATTCCTGAGATTAAGCAAGCTCAAGAACTGGTTTTAGCGGGACGCGCTCAGGAAATTACTGCTAGCCAGAAGCTACAGGCGATGGTTCCTGCGCCCACTAGCGCGGCTGAGATGGAGTTAGACTTAGCAGACTTCTTTGCGATCGCAGAGGGCGGTTCCTCAGACGACCTTGATTTTTCAATTTTAGAGTTTGCAGCAGACGACTCCGCAGCAGAGGCTTCAGATTTTGATCGCTTATTTGATTTGGACGAGTCGGATGCGCTCTCACCAGATCGGTTAAGTCTGGATGGACTGTTTGATCTACCCGATTTAGAACAAGCACCAGGAGCAACTGATTTCCTCAATCAAAAGGGTCCTGATGTGGGCATGGAGGAATTGAACAGCCTTGCGGATTTATTTGAGGATGAGCTACCAGGGTTAGAGGCGACTTGGGAGCAGGAGGAAGTGCTTGATATTGCAGCGCTTTCTGATATATCGAGTGCGGAATTAGATGCAGAGGTAGATGATTTTACAAATTTTCTATCTGAATCTTCTGAAGAGCGTGAAACTCAGGCAAACGCCCAGATTGATGATTTAGCAGATTTATTTGAAGATGAGCTTTTGGACGGACTCGATGCGCCAAACTTAACCTCTGAGGCTGAGATCGAAGAGCTACTAGATTTTTCTGAGAATTTAACAGAGTTTGAAGGGAGTGCTGCTCCACTCGACAAGGCGGTTGTCGTAACGGAGACGACTGCATCCGACTTAGATTTTGATGAACTGGGGTTGTCGCAAGAGGCTGAAGATGATTCTGCCAATCAGCTTGATGTAGAAAGCGACAATTCCTTGGAAGATTTGAGTGAGCTATTTGCTGGGCTAGACAACTCAGACCTGGATTTTCCATCGGCACTAAATCAAGCAAACCCTTCAGAGTCGATCGAGACATTAAACTCAGCGAATCTCGATCGAATGTTTGAAACTAGCGCTCCTGAAGATCTAAGTTTCGACAGCTTTGATTTATTGGGTTTAGACAATGATTCCGCTGGATCATTAGGAAGCGAACTCACCGAGGCAACACAGCTCAACGGTTTATCAGAACTGGTTCCTGATCCGTGGGATAACCTGAATCTAGAAGCAGGTGCTAATTCCGTACAATTTGAGGGTTTGTTTGAGTCAACGGAAATGCAACCTTCTGTGGAGGGTGCGGATTTATTCAATGCTGATGGTACAGAAAATTCGGGGTTTGCGGCACAAGACTTAGAGCAATCAGGTCTAGATTTGGATGCCCAAGAAGATGAAATCCTCAACTCATTATTTTCTGGAGAGATTACGGACGACGCTCCGATTGAGAATTCGACTTTCGATATTAATGAATCTGAGATTTCTTCTACGGATTTTGAACTTGACCATCTCTTAGATCAGCCAAAGGCTGAAGCAGAAGCGACATTAAACGGATGGAACGAGTTTGACGAAGAAATCGAACTTAGCCTCAGCGAATTTAGCGAACTTGGTACGGACGAAGAGAACACGCTAAATGGTCAGGGAGCTATCAACTCAGAATCTTTAGGAAGCTTAGAAGATGAAGATTCTTTTGCAGATTTACTGAATTTTTCAACACCTGAATCTCTGCTTGATACTGAAGCCAACTCCGGGAACGGTGCTTCACTGAATTTGGAAGATTCGCTTGCTGATTTGCTGGATTTTTCTGAGTCCTCAACCGACCTGTCGATCGAGGAAGCCTCGCTAGAAGAGTCACTCAACTTTGATGCTCTCATGGGGGCTGAGTCTATCAGCGATTCTTCGTTAAGTTTGGAAGATCCGATCGCTGATTTGCTGGATTTTTCTGAGTCCTCAACCGACCTGTCGATCGAGGAAGCCTCGCTAGAAGAGTCACTCAACTTTGATGCTCTCATGGGGGCTGAGTCTATCAGCGATTCTTCGTTAAGTTTGGAAGACCCGATCGCTGATTTGCTGGATTTTTCCGCTGAACCTTCAACCGATTTGTCGATCGAGGAAGCCTCGCTAGAAGAGTCACTCAACTTTGATGCTCTCATGGGGGCTGAGTCTACCAGCGATTCTTCGTTAAGCTTGGAAGACCCGATCGCTGATTTGCTGGATTTTTCTGAGTCCTCAACCGGCCTGTCGATCGAGGAAGCCTCGCTAGAAGAGTCACTCAGCTTTGATGCTCTCATGGGGGCTGAGTCTATCAGCGATTCTTCGTTAAGTTTGGAAGACCCGATCGCTGATTTGCTGGATTTTTCCGCTGAACCTTCAACCGATTTGTCGATCGAGGAGCCTTTGTTAGAATCATTCAACCTTGATGATTTTGCTGAGGTTGAGTCATTAGGCGAACCAGACTTGTTGGAGCAAGAGTTAGGAGTCTTGCAGAACAACTTATTGAGCGCACCGGATGTAGAGCCACAGCTAAGCGGCTTAGAGCCTAATTCAGAATTAACAGAAGACACATCGCTTATTCTCGATGATTTATCCAACCTTGACTTCGATCAGTTGGGCGCAGAACCCTTGACCGAAGAAACACTGGATATTGATCAAAGCGGCTTCTTCGATGAAGTTAATCTAGATTTAGTAGATCTAGGAGATGAGAATCGTGATTTCGCAAATTCTAGTGATACTAGCCTAGATGAGCTTGACTCTTTACTTGCAGAGGTTGAGTTGCCAAGCGAACCCACTAGCGACACCAATCCGCTTCTTGATGCAGGACTCGGAGCAGCCACGATCGCTGGATTAGGAGCAGGATTTGCCGCCCTCCAATTCGACCCAACGACAGCCGAAGCAGATAGTCTCGATGATCTTCTCAACTTACCTGCTTCAGAACTAGATGAAACATCCGGCAATCTAGATGAGTTAGAGTCTCTACTGGAGGAGGCCACCCCTACCAGCGCTGCGATCGATCAGTTCGATGACCTGGAATCGCTCCTTGGGGATGCTTCAGACCCAGCCTCGCTCAACTTTGCCGCAGCCCACGAAGCAGAGGCAGAATTCGGCGACTTAGAGAAGATGCTGGAGGAAGCCGACATGACGATGGGCGGCTCTGCTGCAAGCCGTACTGCCACTCCACCCGGTCGCCGCTCAACCCGTGTGGCAAGAGGATTCAACGAACAAACAATGCGGGTTCCGATCAAGCAACTCGACAATCTGAGCAACTTAGTCGGGGAACTGGTAGTCAACCGTAATAGCCTAGAGCAAGACCAAGAGCGGTTGCGGCAGTCGCTCGATAATTTGCTGTATCAGGTGCAGCAGTTGAGTGATGTCGGTCAGCGAATGCAGGATTTATACGAGCGATCGCTGCTCGAAAGCTCGTTGCTGGCAAGTCGTCAAAATCGCCGCGTTGCGTTTGGGGGTTCAGACCGGAGCGCAAACGGCAACTCGCTCGGAGTCGAGTATGACCCGTTAGAAATGGATCGCTTTACCGGATTCCACTCGCTGTCTCAAGAAATGATCGAGTTGATTGTGCGAGTGCGGGAGTCTTCATCGGATATCGAATTTATTGTCGATGAAGCGGATCAAGTGACGCGGATGTTCCGACAGGTGACAACGCAACTGCAAGAAGGATTGACGCGATCGCGAATGGTGCCGTTTGCTCAAACCGCCGATCGCTTGCCGCGTGCAGTTCGCGATATTGCAATGAAGTGCGGCAAACAAGCAGAACTGGTGATCGAAGGGCGCGACACGCTGATCGACAAGATGATTCTGGAGCATTTATACGATCCGATGACGCATCTAGTAAACAATGCGATCACACATGGAATCGAAAATCCAGAAGTCCGCTACACCACAGGAAAAGCACCCACAGGTCGAATCACAATTCGAGCGTTTCACCAAGGCAACCAAACCGTGATTTCGGTCTCGGACGATGGAGCAGGGATTGATGTGGAACGGGTGCGATCGAAAGCGATTGAGAAAGGGTTGATCACGGCAGCAGAAGCAAAGAATGCAACTCGTCTCGATATTTACGATTTGCTGTTCCATCCTGGATTTAGTACGAAAGATCAAGCTGATGATTTTTCGGGGCGTGGTGTGGGCATGGATGTGGTGCGGACAAGTCTCAGCGAGATTCGAGGCACGATTAGCATCGATTCAGCCCACAACAAAGGAACCACGTTTACGATTCGGCTGCCTTTAACGCTGAGTATTTCTAAAGCGCTGTGCTGTATTAGCGATCGTGCCCGCATTGCCTTCCCAATGGATGGCGTTGAAGATATGCTCGACCTTCCGAAAGAGCGACTTCATACCGATGCAGAGGGACAAGCTTGTATTACTTGGCGTGATACAGTGCTGCCTGTGCGCCCATTGAGAGAATTGCTGAGCTATAACCGTCATCTCAGTCGAGGAACGGTTTACGGGGGCAATCAGGAAGACGACTTGGTTTCGATCGTGATTCTACGAAGCGCAGGAAATTATCTAGCGCTACAAGTCGATCAAGTCTTAGGCGAACAAGAAATCGTCATCAAGCAGCTTGAAGGCCCCGTGCCAAAACCGATCGGTGTTGCAGGTGCGACGGTGCTAGGAGATGGGCGGATTATGCCGATCGCGGATGTATTGGAGCTGATTGACCTGTCACTGGGTCGAATTCGTCGCGATGCAGGCCCAATCTGGGAGCAAGGAACGGCTCAACCTGTCGTTGAGACGGCGGCAGTGAAGACCGAGCCAATGGTACTCATCGTAGACGATTCGATTACAGTCCGCGAATTGCTATCGATGACCTTCAATAAAGTCGGTTATCGGGTGGAGCAAGCCCGCGACGGTCAGGAAGCTTGGGAAAAACTGAGATCGGGTCTGCCCTGTGACATTGTGTTCTGTGACATTGAGATGCCCCGTATGGACGGACTGGAATTGCTATCGCGAATTCAGAAAGACCCGAACTTGTCGAATCTCCCGATCGCAATGCTGACCTCGCGGGGTGCCGATCGACATCGCCAAATGGCAGCTTCTCTGGGCGCAAGTGGTTACTTTACCAAGCCATACTTAGAAGAAGCGCTGCTTGATGCGGCACAGCGGATGCTCAAGGGAGAGGTGCTAATCTCTGCGAACAGCCCTGGAAACGGTTGAGGTTGGATTCCTAGCGACCTATAGCGATCCTAAATCAGCTGTGAAGGTGGAGTGCCGTTCCTTTTCAGCCCCCTCCTCCCTACTTTTTTAGCGCTCACAACTCTAGTAGGATCGCTATGGCTGAGACGGAGCCGTTAAAGCTCCGTCTTTTTTAATGAATTGGACAAATTCCTAATTCTGTAGATCGCTACCCCCTTTTTTGCGATAACCTACAAATTCAAGAATATGTCTACAGATTTGAGTGAAACTTTTTTAGCAAGTAAGCCCCGATACAAAATTTTATATCTCTCAAACTTTGTAGAAAAAGCGACATGAATTACTTTAGATGTCATTAAGGAAGGGCGTAGAGTTCTGGCGAGCGCGCGATCGTCGGGTGTCGAGATTCGTAATATCCGAACACGGAAGGAAGGCTGCGTAGCAGATGCGGCTCTAATCCTGCTATAGTGTCACATAGAGATGAACTGTCGCTTCAATCAGAATCGATGCTCAGGCATCGATTAACCACCCGAACACTTTCTGTTTAGTTAAGTATTTTTGCTGAAATCGCCTCGTAGTATTTACGTAGTATTTCAGCAGTGATAGTGGTGTTTTTCACCCTGTCAAGTCGGAATCACCGCCTTGGCAGAATTTGAATTTTAGACTAAATCTGACTTAGCTCTCCTAGGAAGCAAATGATCGAGAGTCTCTGACAAATGTGAGGCGACCAAGCTGTTTGACCTTGTAGGAGGTTTTTATGCGAATTGCCCAAGTTACCCCATTGTGGGAGCGCGTTCCGCCCCCGGCGTATGGTGGCATTGAATTAGTTGTGAGCTTATTAACCGATGAATTAGTCCGTCGAGGTCATGAAGTTACATTATTCGCAACGGGTGACTCCCTAACCTTAGCGGAGTTGGAATCAGTACATCCCCGTGCGATTCGGACTGACCCAACCGTGAAGGAATACCAAGTGTATGAGTCCCTGCAACTTGCTCAGGTGTATGAGCGTTCGCACGAGTTTGATATTATTCATTCTCACATGGGATTTGCGGCTTTGCCCTTTGCACAATTTGCGACAACGCCAACCGTTCATACGCTACATGGCGTGTTTACTCCGGATAACGAAAAGCTGTTCTCGTATGCCCGATCGCAGTCCTATGTCAGTATTTCTGATGCACAGCGAGATCCGCGCTTGGGTCTGAACTGTGTTGCAACGGTGTATAACGGCATTGATGTGGATAGCTACAAGTTTTACGCCAAGCCGAATGATCCCCCCTATCTCGCGTTTCTCGGTCGGCTCTCACCAGAAAAGGGGCCGGATCACGCGATCGCGATTGCTAAACGCACAGGACTCCCGTTAAAGATGGCAGGTAAGATCGATGTTGTCGATCGTCAGTTTTATGAGGAAGTGTTAGCGCCCCAGATCGATGGTGAGCAAATTCAGTATCTGGGCGAGGCGAACCATGTGGAGAAAAATACGCTAATGGGGCAAGCAATGGCAACGCTATTCCCAATTACGTGGAAAGAACCGTTTGGTTTAGTCATGGTCGAGGCGATGGCGGCAGGAACACCCGTGGTTGGGATGCGCCTCGGCTCAGTTCCAGAAGTGGTTCAAGATGGCAAGACTGGATTTTTATGTGAAACGATCGACGACTGTGTTGCTGCTTTGGATCGTCTTGCAGAAATCGATCGTGCCATGTGTCGTCAGCATGTGATCGAGAACTTTAGCGTACAGCGCATGACCGATGGATACGAAGCTGTATATCGGCAGTTGCTCGGTGAGACTATGTTTCCTGCAAGTGAGCAATTAGTCGGTCAACTCAATTGAGCCACGGAGAGAACGTAACGCAGAAGGATGAAGGGTAAGCACGGTTTATCCTTCACCATTGTTCAAATTTGTGGAGGTAGAAGTAATGGTTATAATCAATGAAAAGTTTGCTCCGGTTCAAAGTCGATTGCAGAGTCCGAGACAGCCGATCGCGTTGATTTCTGAACATGGTGATCCGGCGGCTGAAGTGGGTCGGGAAGAAGCGGGGGGTCAAAATGTGTATGTGCGCCAAGTTGGAGAAGCGCTTTCTCGCTTGGGTTGGCAGGTGGATCTGTTCACCCGCAAAGCAAATCCGAACGATGAGACGATCGTGCAGCATACTCCCCATTGCCGCACGATTCGATTGAAGGCAGGCGCGGAGAAGTTTGTGCCGCGTGATCAGTTGTTTGAGTGGATGCCGGAGTTTGTGGAATCGTTTCTTCAGTACCAAGCAAAGCATCATTATCCGCTCATCCACACGAACTACTGGATGTCGGCTTGGGTAGGATTAGAGGTGCAAAAGACCCACAAGGTTGAATTGATTCACACTTATCATTCGCTGGGTGCTGTGAAGTATCAGGCGGTTCCGAATCGTCCTGCGATCGCCGACACTCGTTTGGCTGTGGAGAAACAGATTCTAGAGCAGGCGCGTTGTATTGTGGCAACAAGTCCTCAAGAAGAAGAGATGCTGCGATCGTGGGTATCGCAAGAGGGTCGGATTGAAGTGATTCCTTGTGGCACCGATTTGGGCAGATTTCATACGATCCCAAAACTGCAAGCGCGTCAGGAGTTAGGACTGAAGCCGACGGATGAAGTTGTATTGTATGTGGGACGATTCGATCCGCGTAAGGGAATTGAAACGCTGGTGCGATCGTTTGAGTTAATTTACCGAAACGCTGTTGATCCTACGAATTTACGCTTGGTGATTGTGGGAGGTAGTGCTTCTGATCAATCTGATGGGCAGGAGCGCCAACGGATTGAGCAATTGGTGAATGAATTGGGAATTGCAGGGAATGTAATTTTTGCCGGAAGAGTCGGGCACGATCGCTTACCGCTTTATTACACGTCGGCGGATGTCTGCGTGATTCCGAGCCATTATGAGCCGTTTGGATTGGTGGCGATCGAAGCGATGGCGTGTGGAACGCCTGTGGTGGCTTCGGATGTGGGCGGTTTGAAATTTACAGTGGTTCCAGGAGAAACGGGATTGTTAGTGCCGCCTCAAGATACCGCCGCGTTTGCAATGGCGATCGGGCGAATTTTGGATGATGAATTGTGGGCGAGAAAGTTACGCAAACGAGCATCGGAACGGGTGCAACAGAACTTTAGCTGGACGGGCGTTGCGGTGCAGTTGAGTGATTTGTATCGGCGATCGTTGGCGGAGTCGATTATGAATGACGGCGTAATTTTGGCTCCGAGAAAAGTTGCCTATTCGCGGGTGAATTCGATTCCTTTAAAGGTTTCGTAGAATCTAAGCTCTTCTGCTAGTTCTCGATCGAGGTTTTCTCGACTAAGAAGTGCTTCCCTAGACGCGACGACCTGATATCAATTTAACGTGAGTCTCCAACGAAGGCGTGCCTGTGGGAAGGGCGCATCTTTGTTGGAGACTCACGTCAATTCAAATTGCTAAAGAAGAAACTGAACTGTCGTCACATTGCAGTTTGATTTGGTATTAGACCGAGCAGAGTTCGAGAATTCTCAGCATAGCAATGTCAAGCTGAGAAGAGTATTGGGTCAATGCTTTTCCTAGATCAAAGATTGCTTTTTCTAGTAAGTAGTGATTTAACAATCGTTGCAGTTCGTCAGAATTCTGCGGTAGGAAACCATCCTGCTGTGCGACCTCAAGATAAGCATCCAAAAAAGTGGTGCTGACCCATTGTTTCCAGGCTTCTGCCCATTGCTTCATGTTCTCCAATTGATCCGGCGCAAATTCTGCATTGCTAATTTCATTGTTTAGCGCGATCGAGCTTGCAAAATAAAATGAGTGCAGCATTCCGGCAACATCGCGTAAAGGAGAACGCTTCATGCGGCGATCGTTCAAACTCCGCGAAGTATTGCCTTCAAAATCAATCACCAGAAAATCTTTTCCGGTGTAAAGCACCTGTCCGAGATGATAGTCTCCGTGATATCGAGTCCGCATTGCCGTAATTTTTAGATTCAGAACGCTGCGGAATTGGTCTAGACAAGGCTCGTATTGTCCCAAAACTTTCTGCGCGAGTTGGGGGTTTGGCATTTGGTATAGCTCATTTCTCAATGCGAGAAAGACCTGGCCAGCGAGATTACGAGCATACTGGTAAATCGATCGCTGATACAAAGAGGTAAATGGTTCTGGCTTAAAGTCGGGGTTTTCAGAATCAGAAGCTAAAGCGATGTGCAATTCAGCCGTTCGTTGTCCCAAGCGTTGAATATTGACAAGATAGGCTCCAAGCGCAGTCTGGGCGGCTTCTGGAATGCTTTCTTGTAGCGTACAAGCTCCATTCTCACAGGAGGTAACTGCATCAAAATAGGTACGAAGACTATCTAATGTATAGTCCCAACCATTCCGCGCATCCGAGATAAACTCTTGCAGAACTGCGATCGTTGAAGGTGGCTTGCTAGGGGATTGATAAGTGAGTGTGCCAACAATGGCAGGAATTTGAGTAAATCGCGACTGTAAAAACTGCCGCATCTCAACATCCGGGTTAATGCCTTCTTCAACAATGCGGAACAATTTGAGAATATAAGCAGCTTCTGCACTGGTTTTTACCGATTCACCGTAGATGATCGATGTATTGTTATGCTCACCTTTGAGCAAGGAAGCTTCCAGCATTGGAAACTGTCTGATCGCGCTCACGCTCAGTTGTCCAGATTGACCGGGATAGCGATCGCCATCTGAGAACCGTTCGAGCAATCCAACTAGGAATGCTGGATCAGCGATCGCTGCAAACAATACCCCGTCTCCTTCAACTTGAGCAATGATTGATTCAGCCGGCAAAGACGAAGCTCGATTACTATCTGCATGAGCCACAATCACAATGTAGGTTTCAGGCTGCCCTTGAAGGTAGTTTACTTGTAGCCAAACCATCTGAGCTTCATGAGTTTGGTACGGAATCGTGATCGACTCGACAATCTGAGCCGATTGCACTGGGCGGGTTCTTGCTCGGAACCAGCGATGCTGCATTAGATGATTAACCAGAATTGTTTCCAAGGCAGCTTTACTCGTGGATTGTGTCAACGCGCTTTGCCAGTTTCCAACTAATCGCAATGTGGGTAATTCTGAAGGTACGATCGTTTCAACTTCTTGGGGTTTGAGGCTAAACCAGTAAAACGCATAGCCTCCTAAGCTGAGAAAATAAGGTGCATCCTCAATGGCTGGAAACTGTGTTCTGCCAAAGACCTCAACCGGAACAAAACCAGAAAAAGCAGAGAGATCAAGCTCAACGGTTTGCACAAAGCGAGATAAGTTCGCAACGACTAGGATGCACTCATCTTTGAAGGCGCGGGTAAATGCTAAAACTTTACGATTTTCCGGGTGTAATAGCTGAAATTCTCCCTGTCCAAAAGCATGAAACCGTTTTCGAGTTGCAATCAAGCGCCGCATTGCGTTTAACAACGAATTCGGGTTCGATCGCTGAGCTTCAACATTCACGGTTGTATAGTTGTACTCAGAATCTACAATCAGCGGTAAGTAAAGTTTGTGGGGATTGGCGCGGCTAAATCCAGCATTGCGATCGTCACTCCACTGCATCGGCGTTCTAACGCCATTACGATCGCCTACATACACATTGTCGCCCATGCCAATCTCATCACCGTAGTACAGCACCGGGGTTCCCGGCAAGGAGAGCAATAGACTGTTTAACAGTTCGATTTGTCGGCGATCGTTTCCAAGTAGCGGTGCCAATCGTCGTCGAATGCCTAGATTGACTCGCATGTCTTTGTCTTGAGCATAGACGCGATACATATAGTCTCGGTCTTCATCTGTAACCATTTCTAGAGTCAGTTCATCGTGATTTCGCAGGAAAATACCCCACTGACAGTTTTCTGGAATGGTTGGTGTTTGCTGCAAGATATCACTGATGGGAAAACTATCTTCCATTCGCACCGACATAAACAATCGCGGCATTAATGGAAAGTGAAAGTTCATATGACACTCATCGCCATCCCCATAATAAGCCGCAGCATCTTCGGGCCATTGGTTTGCCTCAGCCAGCAGCATACATTCGGGATAGTCTTTTTCCACGCGCTGACGTAGTTTCTTCAGAAACTCATGGGTTTCTGGTAAGTTCTCGCAGTTTGTTCCTTCTCGCTCATACAGATAGGGCACTGCATCCATTCGCAAGCCATCGACCCCCATCTTTAACCAGAAGTCTAAGACCTCAAACACGGCTTCTTGGACTGCCGGATTGTCATAGTTCAAATCGGGTTGATGTGAGTAGAAGCGATGCCAAAAGTAAGATTTAGCCACTGCATCCCATGTCCAGTTAGAAACCTCGAAGTCCTGAAAGATAATTCGTGCTTCTTGGTATTTTTCAGGCGTGTTGCTCCAGACATAGAAATCTCGTTCGACAGAGCCTTCTGGGGCACGTCGAGCGCG
The DNA here is from genome assembly GCA_014695195.1 of Cyanobacteria bacterium FACHB-DQ100. Lineage (NCBI taxonomy): Bacteria > Bacillati > Cyanobacteriota > Cyanobacteria bacterium FACHB-DQ100. Next base: position 184,564 of record JACJNW010000034.1, read on the forward strand.
TTGAAACCAGGGATGCTGATCAGAAGTGTGATTAATGATTAGCTCGATGATGACGCGAATTCCACGGGCATGAGCGGCTTCTAGAAAGTCCTTAAAGTCTTCGATCGTCCCATAGATCGGATTGACGCTGGTATAGTCTGAAATATCATAGCCATCATCGCGCAACGGAGACGGGAAAAAGGGCAGCACCCAAAGTGCCGTTACACCCAGATTTTGCAAATAATCCAACTTCTCAGTCAAGCCGCGAAAATCCCCGATGCCATCGGCGTTGCTATCTGCGAAAGCACGAACTGGAACTTCGTAAATAATGGCATCTTTGTACCATTGAGGATCGTAGTTGAGCGTTGAAGATTGCATCATCGTCGCCGTTAGAATTGCTGAAATTACGGTATTACGCTAGGAGGTTTTAGGAATTTTCGTCATCCTCCTAAGACTGATTCTTCACAAATTGCTTTGGTGATTCAATTTCCGTCCATAGAATTATGATTTTGCTCACAGAGTTTAGTAAAGTTCAGCGATGGCAAGCGTGGAGAATGGGTGATGTTTCAGCGATCGAGCGGAATTCTTCTGCATCCGACGAGTTTACCGAGTGACTTTGGCATTGGGGATTTAGGGCGATCTGCATATGAGTTTGTAGATTTTCTCGCCAAAAGTGGTCAAACGCTGTGGCAAATTTTGCCGCTGGCTCCGACCGGCTACGAACATTCACCCTACACCATGAATTTCAGCGTGTTTGCGGGTAATCCATTGATGATTAGCTTGGAACAGCTTGCCGAAGAAGGATTACTGAAGCCCGAAGAAGTGATCCCGATTGAAGGGGGACGGGAGCGAGTTGAGTTCGATCGCGTGATTCCTTACAAGACCAAACTGCTGAAGTTAGCGTTCGATCGCTTCAAGCCACAGCCTGATTTCAAGGACTTTTGCCAGCAGCAATCCCAGTGGCTAGATGATTTTGCATTGTTTATGGCATTACTTGAAGCCAACCCTGGAAAAGATTGGCATCACTGGGATCGAGGACTAGCAAAACGCGATCCTGATGCTCTTAAATCGGCAACTGAAGCCTTGCAGCCAGCCATCCAGTTTCATCAATTTCTACAATTCAAGTTCTTTGAACAGTGGATGAAGTTGCGGCACTATGCCAATGCTAAGAACATTCAGATTATTGGTGATATTTCGATCTATGTTTGCCATAACAGCGCCGACGTCTGGGCGCATCCAGAGATTTTCAAGCTCGATCGAGACACGTTTGAGCCGACCTTTATTGCAGGTGTTCCACCAGATTATTTCAGCGCCACTGGGCAGCTTTGGGGAAATCCCGTTTATGACTGGGATCAACTCCAGAAAAGCAAATATGAGTGGTGGATTCAGCGCTTTCAAACCACTTTGCAGTATGTTGATATTGTTCGAGTTGACCATTTCCGAGGCTTCCAAGCGTATTGGCAAGTTCCCGCCGGTGAAGAAACGGCGATCAATGGAGAATGGATCGAAGCACCGGGAGCCGAGTTTTTTGAAACCTTGGGAGCGCGTTTAGGCGAATTGCCAATTCTGGCGGAAGACCTTGGGATTATTACCCCCGAAGTTGAGGAGCTACGCGATCGCTTCAATTTCCCCGGCATGAAGATTCTACAGTTCGCTTTTAGTGATGATGCAAACAACACACATCTACCGCATCACTATGTTCAAAACAGCATCGTTTATCCTGGGACACACGATAACGATACTGCGATCGGCTGGTGGAACACAGCAACACCGCACGAAAAAGAATTCTTCGCGCAGTACATTGGCTATACTCCGGATGAGACAAACATTCATTGGGCATTAGTCCGGATGGCGTTTGCGTCTGTGTCGGTTTGGGCAATTCCAGCGCTGCAAGACATTCTAGGACTGGATGGACGATCGCGCATGAATGATCCGAGCCAATATGCAGGCAATTGGCGCTGGCGATATCCAAGCTCTGAACTGCTCACCGATGAACTGGCGGAAAAGCTGCGATCGATGACCGCTTGCTACAGTCGGCTGAAGTCATAAATCATCTTGCAAGAAGGTTTCAAGTTGCAGGGTTCCGCTTACGCTGTAAATCAATAAATCAATTGCAGCGTTTCTAGGACAGCATACATGGATCGATTGAACTTGAGCGGTTTTCGACAATTCTGGACGATCGCGAAACCCTACTGGCAAGGGAACGAAAAGTGGCAGGCAAGAGGCTTGTTGCTGAGTGTGGTGCTATTTTTGCTGGCGTACACGGGTTTGAGCGTGATTCTGAACAACAAGCGAGGCGTGTTAATTTCCGCGCTTTCTGCCCGTGATGAATCGCGATTCTGGCAAACCGTGTTTGTGTTTATTGCTGTTCTGGTAATTTATGCGCCATTGCTTGCAGGCTATCGCTATCTACGCGATCGTCTCAGCTTACAGTGGCGACGTTGGCTAACGACGCGCTTTGTGGATAGTTACTTTAACGATCGGGCTTATTATGAACTGACCGCAAAACCTGAAATTGATAACCCCGATCAGCGAATCGCTGAAGATGTTCGGAGCTTTACGCAAGAGTCGCTTGCCTTTTTGTTGGTTCTAGTTGAATCGGTTCTCTCGGTGATTGCCTTTAGCGGGGTGCTTTGGGGCATTTCTAAACCGCTAGTGATTTTTCTAGTGTTGTATGCGCTGGCAGGAACGCTTGTAACCACCGTTGTCTTTGGTAAGCCTTTGGTGCGGCTGAATTTTGAGCAACTGAAAAAAGAAGCAGATTTTCGATTTAGCTTGGTGCGGATTCGCGAGAATGCTGAAGCGATCGCGTTCTATCGGGGCGAAGAACAAGAATCGAACCAGGTCAAAGCGCGGTTTCTTGAAGTATTTGAAAATGTGAAACGGCTGCTGATTTGGGAACTCAATCTGAATGTGTTGACGAATGCGTATGAGTTTATTCCGTTTATTCTGCCTGCTTTAGTCGTTGCTCCTGCAATCTTTGCGGGAGAGATGGAAGTGGGTAAAGTGACTGAAGCTCAAGGCGCGTTTGTTCGAGTGTTCTTCTCGCTCAATGTTGTTGTTGCAAGATTCCAAGCGTTAACAACCTTTGGGGCTGGAATTAATCGTCTATCCAGCTTTGCAGAATTTTTAGAACAAAAAGATGCTGTAGATGAACAAGCAATCATTCAAACCACCGAAGACGATCGCATCACGATCGAACACCTAACCCTTCAAACTCCAAACCGACAACGGACATTAGTTGAAAACTTATCAATCGAGCTTCCCAAACAGCAAGGGCTTTTAGTCATGGGTGCAAGTGGCTGCGGTAAAAGTTCTTTATTAAGAGCGATCGCAGGCTTATGGAACGCTGGGACTGGAACGATCGTGCGTCCCAATTTAAATCAGGTTCTATTTTTACCGCAACGTCCTTACATGGTGTTGGGAACCTTGCGCGATCAGTTGCTTTATCCAAACTCCGACCTTGAAATCGAAGATGCTCAGCTACAACAGATATTAGAGCAAGTTAATTTAGCGGATTTAGCCGATCGCTTCGGGGGCTTTGGAGCAAAACAAGAGTGGTCAGATGTCTTATCGCTGGGAGAACAACAGCGCCTTACCTTTGCTCGATTGCTGTTGAATAAGCCAGATTATGCCATTCTCGATGAAGCCACCAGCGCTTTAGATCAAGCAAACGAGGAGCGATTATACGAGCATTTAGAGCGAGTTGGGACAACTTTCCTCAGTGTGGGACATCGATCGACATTAGCAAAATATCATCAAGCCATTCTGGAATTCTCGCAGGACAAAACCTGGAAATTAAAACATCCGCAAGAAGTTAGCAATTGAAACAAAGAGCGGCTCCGATCAAACGATCGGGCCGCTCTGAAAAACTAGACTTCCGCCGGAGCCTCATTCATCAACTCTTTAAGCACTTCATCGATCCGTTTGTTCAAAAACACAGCACTTTCATCGACTGCCCGAACCCAAGTGACAGGAAACCAATGATGCTGTCGATCGGGAGAATCAAGCTTTTTCATTTTGATATACTTTCCGCCCTCAACTTGATCTACAGTTCCGATGTGCACATCTGATGCGCCATCCAAACCGCCAGGGCCTTCAGCATAAATTGCTAAATCTGCTCTAATTTTAGAAATGTCCACGATTGTGTCCTCGATATAAAAAATGGTTTATTTGCCCGTAACTTTCTGGGTCAGTTCCCGTACTTTGCTCACTGAAGTCTCAATCAAGCTGGTTTCAGGAACTTCCTTTCCTTCCGCATCCACAATCCGTTTAAACGGTCCGGGCATCTTCTCAGGGTCTTGTCCTTCTTGCAGACGTTGTTGATAGATCTCTTCTTGAATCCCTGCTGCCTCAGTTTCTTCAAACGCCCGATCGATCTGCTCTTCGGCACTAATCGAAGAGGACGAAGACGGGGGTGCAGCGTAGCTCGGTAAGTTTAGAAATACAAAGTTAGATACAGTAAACAATGCAACGAGCGACACGACTGCGATCGTTCGGCGCAACCCTCGCTGCAATGCCGATAAAACGATAGGCATCATTTAACCTCTTTAGATAAAAGCTGAGTCGCATTCTAAGCTGCTGCGATCGTCACTGCTTCTCCTGTAAGACAGATTCAATTCCACCCTGCGTCTGAAGTGAATCACAATCACTGCAAAAACTGCATCCTGAACAGATAGCGGTACGACTGTCCTCGGCTGGCTTTCACGGCAGCAAAGCTGATTACCACAATCATAAATCCCGTGAACAGCACAAGCGCCGCTACACCAACCACTAGCAACCAAAAACAGTACCAAAAATAGTCTGATTTGGGGATGCACCTGTAATTGCAACCATGCAAGTCGTAAAATCCATCTAATGTGTTTAATAGCGCCCAAAGTCGACAAGGAACTGTATCTCTAGGCTGATTGATCTATTTCATTAGAGCATTTCAAAATACATCGATCGCATCTTTTTAACGACTATTGTGAGTGTTTTAATTCGGTTAATCTTAGGGCTGGTGTTTGCGGTTGGGAGTCTCTTTAGCTACTTCGGGGCAACGAATGTCAATCCCGTTACGGGCGAAAACCAGCGCGTTCAACTGTCGCCCCGACAAGAAATCGCGCTCGGACTGCAAAGCCGTCAGCAAATGGCAGCTCGGCACGGCGGACTTTTCCCTGAGCAATCGCTGCAAGACTACATCGATGCAGTTGGTGAACGGGTGGTTCAGCGATCGGAGGCTGCTAAAGCGCCCTACCCGTTTGAGTTCCATCTGCTGCGCGATTCCCAGACAGTCAATGCCTTTGCGCTTCCAGGTGGACAAATCTTCATTACCGCAGCACTTCTAGGACGAATGAGCTCAGAAGCGCAGCTAGCTGCCGTATTAGGGCATGAAGTCGGTCACGTAGTTGGGCGACACGGAGCCGAGCATCTCGCCAAACAGCAGCTTGGTGTTTCTCTGGTGAACGCGATCGGAGTTGCGGCAAGTGGTGGAGAAGATGGCGGACAGGGAGCCGCCGCGATCGCTCAAGCCGCAAATCAGCTTGTTAACCTCCGCTACGGTCGCCGGGATGAGGCGGAAAGCGATCGACTCGGACTAAAATTCATGCTTCAAGCAGGCTACGACCCGCGCGGCATTCTCGAACTCATGCAAATTTTGGCGCAGAGTTCGGGGGGACGAAAACCAGAGTTTCTCAGTTCTCATCCCGATCCCGGCAATCGCTTACAGACCTTGAAAGCGGCGATTCAAAAGTCCTTTCCTCAAGGCATTCCGCCGAACTTAGAAGACGGGCGCGATCGCTTTGCTCAAACGGTTCGCCGCAGATAGGAGAAACACTATGAATCTAATGATTTTGTACTGGGTATTAGTCGCGGTAATGCTAGTTGGAGTTGCGGGAGCAGTGTTACCCGGAGTGCCGGGGCCTAGCTTAATTCTGGCAGCAATTTTAGTGTGGTGTGTGGTGACAAAGTTTGCCATTCCGCTACTGCCGCTCGGATTGATCTTCGTGGCGCTGATTCTCAGTGCTGTTGTAGAATGGCTCGGCTCTTACTGGGGAGCCAAACAAGCAGGAGCGAGTAAGTGGAGCCAGTATGGAATGCTTGCGGGCATGGCGATCGGCTTTTTTGGGTTGTTGCCTGCGTTGCCGCTTGGCGGCCCCATTGCTGGAATCCTCGTCGGCGGTCTATTGGGTGGATTTATCGGTGAGTATCTTTATCGCCGCAATCTCCCAGCCTCAGAACGCCTTAAAACGGCGGGAAAAGTGAGTCTCGCGATCGGCTTTGGCGCACTGATCGGAAACTTAATCGAAGTTGTGTTAGCGATCGCAGCCGTTGGCATCTTTGTCTGGTCAACCTGGTCATCGGTGATGTGGGCTTAATTCACTCTCGCTCGAAACCGAATAAAGCCAAACGAATTCGGAGTGCCCTTTGTGGTGGCATGGGGAAGATTGTTTAATTTCAGCATGATTGCCCCATTTGGAACAATCACCGATGCTCCGTTTGCACCACAAGGAGCAGCAGTTCCCGGTGCAAAGAACTGCCCTCGATCGGGTACATCATCGGCATTACTGAGATAGACCGTGGCGCTGTCGATCGTTAGTTGCATCCCAAAGTTGCCTGCAGATGTGGGGCTATCCTTCGGTGTGCTGGTATTAAAGGTATTCGGAATAAACGTTGTGTTCGGTGGAATCAAGTCGCAGATCGTCACATTCTGAGCAGCACTACTTCCATCTGAGAGAAAGTAAATCGTGTACTCTAAGCTATCACCGGGTTTAACCGGAACGGAATCTGCCGCAGTAATGCCTTTCCCAGTGCGACCTACAATATAGTTCATTGTCCAGTTGCGAGAACTATCATCGCTTGAGTCTGCTGGATCATCAATCACATCCGTGTAAGCAATGTTATTCAGCGCAGTAATACGTTTCACCAATCGTAAATTTGCAGAGGGATTGTCGATGATTCTGACAGGCGCGGTTTCTGTGTTACTGGGAAAATAAGTCCAGATATCTAAGCCCTTGGTGTTTCCAAACGAACCTCCACATCTCTGATTGGGCTGAGGTGTGTTTGTTGAGACACCAAAGCTGCGCTCGCTTCCTCGACTATCAAACCCGGTGATCGCGTTGCTGGCGGGGGGAGAAGGTCTTGTTGTTCCCGTAGCAGCGCAAAGAACTTGACCCACGGTGCCAACGGTTGTGCCTGCGAGTGTTCGATAGCCGCGATCGTCGTAGAAAGCTTGGTATCTTCCAAGCGGATTCGTCTCGTTCAGCAACTCGATTGTAGGACCACCATTGACATTGTTTTCAGCATCTAATAGCGGAAAATGATACTCACCTGCATGGACTCGAATTCGAGCAGGATAAGTTCCGACTGGAAAAGCAACGCCGCTATTATCTTGCCCATTCCAGTCTACAGATTGTATCCCCAAATTAAACATAACTCCACGTAGCGCCCGATTATTGGGATTCGTCGGATCAAAATCAATTCCATCACGGCTAATCACTAATTGATAGTTGCCTGCGATCGAACTGTTAAAGGTGAAGGTTCCGCCCTGATTGACAACGCTCGTATTTTGATTGAATTTGCCGAGAAATTTCAGATCACTGACACTAGGTCGGACAGGAATTAACGGAATGCTACCTAGAAGTTGGTTTCCATTAATATCGTAACGAGTCACTGCTGATAAAGCGGCTTGATTCGGCAGATTAAGAAATGTCGCAAACTGAGGACGAGCAAGACTAACCCCACTCTCTAGGTCAGCTAAGTTTTCATCTCCTCCAATGACATCACGATAGAGCGGTGTCTTACCATCGCTGTCAAAGAAACCAACCTGGTTACCGTAAACGACAAATCCATCTGGATCAAGTCCCCGTAAGGTAATCCTGTATTGATAGCCATCATTGGTAACGGGATAAATTGAGAAATTGAGGAAGCGTCGGTTTCCTCCGGTAAATAGTGTCAAGTAGTAAGTAAATAATCGTCCAGGGAAATCCTGCGTGGAATTGATGTCATTGCTTCTCACCGTAACATCCCAAGCCGCAACACTGTTTCCTTGACTATTATTGTCGGTACTGAAGTTGTTGATTGATCCATCCGGGTTGCCCTGGGTTGTATTTGGACCAAAAAAAACAACATCATAAACCCCGGTTCTTGGAGCGGTGTAATAACAAGGAACATAGCCGCTAGTGTTCCCTGTTCCAGAAATCGATTGAGGACCTGCTAACTCCATGGTGCGGTCTGTAATGCGTCCTCGCGCTGGATTACCTAAGTTCGTGCGTTGAGCAGAACATCGAAAGTCAGCCGACGAAGAAGCTGGAACTGTTTCACTGCCGCTCTGACCTGTAACACGACCAGGGTTGAATACTAGAATTTCAGCGCTACTCCTAGTGTTACTTGAGCCAAGCAAGATATTTTCGCCTTGAACCGCATAGACTTTCAGTAATGTGCGCCGTGTTAACAGCCCACCATAGAGCGAGTCCATTCGCCACTCTAAGTTTGATCGATTCCCGGTTGCACCCGAAGGATAAAGTGTGCGGCTGCCTTCTGCTTGTGCTACTTGCGTTCCAGTAAGCCAAAGACAAGCGATAAGAGTTCCTATCCTTCCAAGATGTTGAGAAGGCTTTCTGAGCATTAGAAGCAGTTGAAGTAAGCAAGACATAACAGTAATCTAGTGAGACTGAGAGGGGGCTTTTGCGTCAGATTGCATTACGGTTTTTTGTTCGGGCGGCGTTTGCGGTTTGGGGAACCGTTGCAACCCGAAGCCGTTGAACAGTTCGTTCACTTTCAGGGTTACGCCAACATACAGCCCACTGGTCGATCGCGAACCCGTAAAATCGCGATCGTTTGCCCGTCCGAAGCTATAACCTGCTGAAAGCCTCAGATCTGGCGTGAGATAATATCCTGCTTCGAGTGCCCAACCGAGTTCGTTAAAGCCTGTGGTCGATTGTCCGATCCAACGTCCCTCAGCAGCGACATCCCAGCGATAGCCCAATCGGTAAACCATCCGACCTTGCGCCAAGGTAACAGTGCTGGTTCCAGCTAAATCACTCGCTAGATACGAAGTGCTCTCTCTCAGGGCAAACTTTCCGTAGAATTCCCAACGCCAGTTCGGAGCGTAGATCGCTTCAAGTGCAAACAGGTTTTCGGTTGTGCCTGTGCCGCTCCCAAACAGAATCGTATCGGGAATTGTTGAGGGATTTTTGCGGTATTCGTAGCGGAGTAAAGCATTAAAGCGATCGTCGTTCGGGTCTCGATATGCCAGTCCTAGTCTTAACGTCTTTGTATCATCGAGTCCCACTAAAGCTTGATTCGCGGCATTGGCTTGTTGATACTGAAACAGTGCAGTGAGCGCAGGGCTAATTTTTCCGGCGGCACCTGCTGAAATCACAGTATTTGCACCTGCTGAGGAAGTTCGACGCTCAAAGCGGGCACTCGCCTGAAAGCGGGACTCATCCGAATATTCCAGCCCAATACTATAGTTATCTCCACTTTCTAAGCCTAAGCTTGCAGCACTTTGTCCGACTGCAAACGGTTGTGCGAAGATAGTTCCTGCGGCACTGCGACTGGAAATCGTACTAAACACGCGCTCGTATGCAAGATTTGCCCTCAGCCCAGGAGAGATTCTGAGAATTTGATTCAGTCCGAGCGCCGCTTGAATGTTCGTGCCATTTGCCCCGCCCAACAGCGTGTAACGTCCGGTTAAGGTAGTGTCCCGAAATAGCTTGTGTTCACCTAACACGTTGAGATTGGTCAGCGATTGACCGGCAAACTGTCTGCGATGATAGAACTGTTGAGCAAGCTGGACTCTAACTCCTGGGAGTGCTTGCCAGTTTAAGCCGAGTAAAGTGCGATCGTTAAAGACTGGATCAATTCCCGAGGATAAAGTTGTTTCGTTCTGAGCCAGGAAGGCTAAGGTTTCAGTCAGAGGAAACGTGAGCCGCGATCGCAATTGTTCAGAGCTTCCAGAGAAGATTGCAGGAGTTAGGCGATCTTGGCGATCGCGATACAGCCAATCTAAGCTAAAGCTTGCAGTTCCGAAGCGTTGCTCTATCCCTGCTGTAATAGTTGTCAGAGAATTGTCTACTCGCGATCCAGGAATCGGAGCTGTGCGAGGAGCCAACAATTCATCGATCAGCGTGAGAGGACGGGGGGCAATTCCAGTATTGTCTTCTTTGTCGTATTGCACTCTAACATTGGTAGTCGGAGAAACGGTGGCAGAAACTTGTGCGCCATAGCGAGTTTGTCCGGGTGTGAAGCTCGTTGTTGCATTGTTGTTAAAGCCTGCATCAGTTTTACGATAGTAGGCTTGCCCAAAGATACCCTGAGCAATTTGGCTGTTGAGTTCAAGGCGATAGGCTGAACCGCGAACTGAACTACCTAAGTCTAATGAATTTTCGGAATGAGCATATTCGGCAATCAGTTGTGTAGATGTTCCGAATCTTAGTAGTGCATCGGCTCCAAATAATTCAAATTGACGTACCCCTTGATTTTCTTGCAGATAGGTTGCACCGACCCAGCTTTCACGATCGAGTCCTCGCGCAAAGTTGTACTGTAATCGTCCTGCGTAAAGATTGTTATTCGATCCACGCTGTTGGTACTGATAGGTTACAACAATCCGGCGAACCAGTGTTTCACCGTTTACACCAATGTCGGTTCTTAAAATTGGCTGACGGAATAATAGTGAGCCACGATCGTAGTCAATCTCATAATCTGCACCCCGGCTTAGGGCTTGTCGATCGATCACTGTTCCCGGTCGATTCAGTTCTTCAGTTTCGAGAAAAACATTCTCACTACCTTCGAGCAACAATCGGCGCGATAGAAAGTAGAAACCGCTTGTGCCATCGGGTGGAATTGTATCTCGCTGAAAGCCTTCTAAGTTGTCGGCAAAAATTCCTGTGATCTGAAGATTGCCGATGTTGTAGTTCGTTTTGAAGCCGTGGAGCTGGCGTGTTGTTGCGGTGAAGGTTTGCGATCGTCGCGCAAATTCCTCGGTATTGAAATCTCCCCACATTGCATAGTCTATCCCTGCTCCTGAAACGGGAGAAGTGCGCTCAAATCTGAGGAATAAACTATCGCGTGAGGGTGTAATTGCAGTCGTCGAAGAACTATCGCCATAAACCGGATAGTTCTGATCGCAGGGTTGAATATCGCGATATAACCTTGCCGTTGAATCGCAGGTTTCATTCAGCGTTCTACTATTGTTAAACGCTCCGGTAAACAACCAGGTTCCGATCCGACCTGTGGCAAACACTACCGCTTGTGCATCCACTCGGTAAGGATTGTTTCGATCTTCGGGATTAAAATCTCTCAGCCTGCCAAAGTAGTCTGTTCCACGTCTGCCAAAGCGCAAATCAATCACACCCGTTGCGATCGAGGGTCTGAGATCGGTTTCAAAATTTAGCTGCGAGAAAGCTTCTAACGCATTTGCCCGCGCCTGAATTGTCACGGCTCTCGGTTCAAGTCCCGCTCTCAAAGTTGTGGTAAATCTTCCCTGCTGTGCTTTCACCTGAAATCCAGGCTGCTCTTTGTCGGCATCTGTACCTATAAATTCGCCTGCGGTTACTGATAAGGTAACAGTCGTTTCTCGATTTGAGAGATTGCCTTGAGCATCTAACACCTGACCTTCGATCGTTGCGGTCGATCGACCATCTGCGGGAATACGCGATTCAACGGAACTCACAGTGAGTCTAGCTGCCTCGCCCCGAACCTGTATGTCGATTGTAGCCGTTGCACCTTTTCCGCCATTAACGATCGTTTGAGCGGTTAAGGTGTTCTTGCCGTCTTTGAGTGCAACTCCATACCAAGCTTGTGTAATCGTAGTGCTGCTCGTTTCTGTGCGTCCAATCAAGCGATCGCTCACTCGCTCACCATTGGCAAACAGTTCAACTTTTGCATCCTTCGGGTATTGCAACACAACCGTTGCAGACGGCAAGTCGAGAACATTGTTAACCGCAGGAGAAACAAATTTTAGCGCTGGTTGAGACTGGGTTTGAACTGAAGCAGGAGTGGCATCAGCTTGCGGAACTTTGAACACGATCGCCAGCAAGGGAATCAGACAGAAAGCGTAACCCGATCGGATTTTCATTTTCTCGCCTCCCGTTGCGCTGGCGTAACCGCGAAATTCATTCGCACCAATCCACCCAGAGCAAGCCGAACTAAGCGAGATTGGCTATTGCGTTCAACAAATCTTGGATTCGGCGCAAGGGTATAACCTGGAATGCTCGTCAGATCTAAAACGCCGATGCGATTGCCCGCTAGCACATTCGCAACGGAGAACAATCCATTGACATCTGTGGTGATGCGATTGCCATCATCCAGAAAAATTACTGCATTTGGAATTCCAGGCTCTCCGGGCTGTTGTTCCCCATCAAAGTTTTTATCTTCAAACACCCGACCCATAATCGTTCCGCAGTCAGTTAAGATGCCGTTGCGAACCCGGAGCCGATGTAGCGCGGGGCCATCTCTCACAATGTCCTGATTGTCCGATCGTGTCGCTTGAACTAGAGCGCGATTCTGCCCTGAGCCACGAATGGCATCTGGGGTTAATGTTGCTGCATACACCAGATTGAGAACTGGAGCCTGTGTGCCGGTGCTGGGAGGTAAGGTAATGTTCGGCAGCGTAAAGGTAATCGTAGAACCGTTCTCGATCGCAGCAACCGGAACAATCGTGTTTTGAAATTCCGCTTTTGCACTGTTCTCCCGGAATCGGAAGCCAAGCGGTAATACATCTGTGATCGTAAGATTACTAACAGAAGCACTCGCTAAACTGCGAACAGATAGTCGATACAGTACCGTGTCTCCGGATACTGCAGTCGCTCGATCAGCCGTTTTGACAAGTTGAATGGCTTGCGCCTGACAGAGAGTGGCATCTAAGTCGATCGCAGCCAGCGACAATCCCACTTGCTCTGCATCTTGAATCGTTAACTGTCCATCAATGGAGTTGACTCCTGTGGTTGTACTCAAGGGTCTACCATCGAGCGAAACCGCAGTGTAAGACACCTGCCGTCCATTGCGACCTGTAATCGTTAATCGCACTCGACGCTGACTGTAAATCGAGCCTTGAGGCGGGTTAATCACCAGAATGTATTGCCTGCCGATCGCTAACTGTCCCCGTGCATCATCGAGCAGAAAGTTATATCGACCATCACTGTTAGCACTCAGAAAGAACGGATTGCTATTTTGACGGTTTGGATCAAGTCCAGCAGAAACGCCATTGTTCGGAATGTCTGGAAGTTCAGTTTTTGTTAGCGACACCAGTGAGCCAAGTTCAACTCCAGACGCATCTGCTGCATACACACTCACACTAAACCCTGAATAGCTTGACAATGCTTCCCCTGCACAGCCTGTAATCCGCCCTAGAGGATCAATTAAGCCCTGCTGAAGCCGATTGGTCACACTGCTAAATGAATTGCCTGCTGGATCGTTGTAAGTAAAAGTTGCGCGGTTGGTAATCGTCGAGGTCTTTGTTTGAGCTTGTGCAGGAGTCGCGAAAGCACTCACAGCGCAAAGTAACATCGCGGCACTCAATGTTTTGAGCGTTTTGAGCGTTTTGAGCGCGCGGGAAAACTGCTGCACTTTCGGGAGGGTCGATGAGTTCACAGTCTTGAATGCGTAGGATTTTCAGGGAAGCGGACTTTGATTGACCAAAGCAATCAAAGTCCTAAATATCTACCGAACGCTTACGTCGTAGGTCATCTCTAGACCCTTCTTGGGTGCGATCGATTTTGCATAAGTCCAGCGCACATGGCTATAGGCTTCGGGAGGTGCGGGCTGCATCTCAGTTCTGCCATCGGGTAAAGTCATCTGTACTAGCGGATTTGCGCTAAAGGTTTTACCGCCATCAATGCTGTAGCTGATTTCAGTCCCGCTTGGGATCGCAGTGCCGATTGCATAAATTGTTCCTTTCGGCACGGGTTGTGTGATTACTAATTTCTCAGCCGCACGATCACCTGTGTTTTTTGCCACGACTTGAAATCTCAGAATTGTGCCTTTTTGCACGATCGTATCTTTGGTTAACTCATTCCAAGCCACTTGCTCTTTGCCGTGAGCATCTTTCCGCATTAGCTTTTGTTTTGCAATCAGCCGCAGTTCAACTTTCGGTTGGTTCAAGTTTTGAGCAATCGCTAACCCACGATCGAGCAATCTTGCCGCAGCGAATGTTCCGTCGATCGGAAACATTGCTACCGTTGCCACAATTCCTAGTCCTACCCAAACAAAATTCCGTTTCATGCTTCACTCCTGATGAACTATCTGATTTCACGGCGGAAAATAAACTCCCCAGATCCTTGAGGTGCAAGGATGGTGAGAGTATTGACATAGATTTGAATGTCTCCGCTGTTGGCAGTGCCGCTGATGGCTCCGCTTGTTGCAGTTGCCGAGCCTGGAAGGGTTCCGCCAACGGTGTCTCTTGTGGAGGTGAACCAATTGTTCGGCGCAGTTGCACCATCTTCAGTGATCACCAGGTTGTTAGCGGGGAGGTCAACACTACCGGAATTGTTCGGGGCTAGGGTCGAGATATTGCGATAGCGAATGCGATATTCGATGATGCGTCCGGGCCTCGCGGCTGCGCTCAGTGCCGCTTCATCGGTTGTATATCCCACAAGCTCGGTTGCACCAGCGAGAATGCGGGCATCTTTTTCAAGTTCTACATATCCGGTGTAGAGGCGATTGATTGTAATGTTTCCAGGCTCATTCGATGAGCTACCGTTATTGTTCTCATCAATGAACGCCAAGATTGGAACGGAGTAGCCGGTGGTCTGGGAGATTTCGCCGGGAAGATCGATCGTCACTGTATAGTTAGCCGTTCCTCCTGCCGCAACAGTTGTGAGCTTCACCGGATTGGTGGCGCTAGTATTAGTGCCTGATTGATAGGCAAAGCTTGTGCCGTTGTATTCATACGCTGCGACATCTGAGCCAACCGTAATTGTGACGATCGTTCCCGTAGCTAGACTATCTGGCGCAGTTGGCGGAATTGGAATCAAGGAGATGGTCGCTGGACTGCCGCTTGTGTTCCGAACGGTGTTGGTAAATGTTGTCGCTGGCGTTTGACTATCGTTTAGCGGTAATCCTGGAGGGAGACCCGCAGGTAACACAATCGATCGGTTGGTAAAGTCGTCGTTGTTGGTGGTATTGATGGCATCAGGGCGACCGTTCGGGCCATTGAGCGGCGCGACTGCGATCGTATAGAGCGTAACTTCACCTCCGTCTGTATCGTTGAGATCTCCTTGGTTAGTGGTTGCAGTATCGGTTGGAGTGGTTCCGGTACCTGGATCAATGCCATCATTTGCCGGATTTGCGACTCCATCCCCAATTCCCCGTCCGGTTGCAGTCGCGCCACCGGTGTTTGGATCGGGGTTGCCGCCTTCTAGCTGGTTGTTGGGGGATTGATCACCGGATTCGTCGTACACCAGTTGAGTGGAAGTTCCGGGTGCGATAGTTCCGGGCTGTGATTGACCAAACACTTGAGCAATGTTGGTAATGCGTCCACCCGTAAAGCCAGAGATCGGATTGACCGAGAATGAGAAGCTTGTAACGGTTGTACCTTTGGCGATCGCGGTTGATCGGATAAAGCCAACCCGTGTAATCGTGCCGGAGCTTGGACGAATTGTGACCCAGTTGGCTTGGTGGGCGGGAATTGAAAGGGCGCTAGTTGTGTAGACGACTTGCCAGGTATTGTCGGGTGTGGTGGGCGTGGCTGTACTCAGCGCGGTTGCGGTTGGAATTGCATCCGATACTAAGATGCGGTTTTGATTTGCAGTTCCGCCATCTAAGTTAATCGCTGTGGGATGGAGATCCGAAGCAACTAGACCCGTAGGCGGAGAAGTGGGATTTTCCACCCGGAGCGCTAGTGAATAGGTTAATGCATCGTCTGTGAGGTCTGAGGGTGTGTTGTTGTTGCTGTAGCTTGAAGCCGCTTTGAGCAGGGTGGCGAAGGCTTGCAAGCGAGCATTGACAGTGATCGAAATACTGGTTGCCATCGCTTCGTTGACTTGAGTCAGAGCGCCCTCGGTCTCACCAGAGACGCTGTCTGGATTATCTACGGTGTAGACATCAAGCGTATTGTTTACATTGCCCGTGTGATCGACGTTTTGAGCATTTGGCGTTGCGGTGTTACCTAGAGAAACCGTTGTCGTTGCGCTTGCGGGAGCCGTTCCATTCACTTGAATCGGAACGCGAACGGTGACGGTTCCAGTTGCACCACTGCCCCCGTTGGGTGGAATCGAGCCTCCTCCTGAGATTGCGCTTAGTAAGGTTCCAGTTGCACCACCGCCTGCAGGGACAGCGACCGGCGTGATATCTGAACCGTTGACTGCAACAATTTGCAAAGACCCATTCAGTGAGAAGTTAGTGCTATCGGAAAGAGTAGCTGTGCCCGGTATGAAAAACTGCGTGGGATCGTTCCCAACGTTTGTGATGGTGAAATCCACATAGAGCGTATCTCCTGCATTCGGAGTGAGATTGCTCGGAGTGTCGGCTGAGATGATGATTCCTGGGACTTCAGCAACCCTGACAGTTACAGTGTTAGACGTTGCGTTGTAGGTGGTTGTGCCATCCGAATAGGTTGCCGTGGCAGTGTTACTGATTTCGGTGTCAGCAACAGTCTGCGCGAGGGCGACTTTGATCCCAGAAAGGCTACTGCCGATTAGAAGCGTTGCTGCTAAAAGCTGGTAAGGGGTTGTTTTCATACGGGGCGGCAGGAGAAGAACTGAAGAGAGCGCATGAAGCTTGACCCGACCATGAATTTGTGAGGGCGCGATCGAGCGAAGAAGCTAGTAGAGAGTGAGTCAGAGGATCAGCCGCGAAAGTTCAGCACGATCGCAATCATCTAAAACTGCACAGGCTCAAAATTTCTAAGTTGCTAGACTCAGCAGAAGGCTGTAATACATCTATCAAAGGGAACAGATCTACAATTGAAATGTGCCCATGCTGCTTGTAGTTATCAGCACAGTCCGGAAAAGTTCCGTTGGATCACTGACAGCATACTGATCTGGCTTAAGCTATCTAGCTTAGACATCGATAAATTTCTGCTGATAGCTGCTTAGGAAATTTTTGTTGCCTTGCATCCGTCCAAATCCAGCATCCGTGTTTATAGCAGCAACGCCCGTTTATCTACTAAGGTGAAGAAAGTTCTTGTTGGTCTGAAAACATGACTGTTCAGCCCCAAACCATCCTGTTTGCTCAACATGGCATGACGGATCTCTCAGGGAGTCAGACGATCGCTCGATTGGCTCACGCACTGGATCTGAAAGATACTCTGATCGTTGCACCCGAACTGCACTGGGTTAGGACTTTGTTTTATTTAGAACCGCTGATTCAGAGTGTTCAAGCGGTGGTGAGCGATACGTTAAGTAAATATCCTGATGTGCCGATTCGGATTATTGCCACTTCGATGGGAGGGGTGTTATGGGTGGAATTGCTCGATCGACATCCCGAATGGTGGCCGCGGGTGCATTCGTTGGTGCTGCTGGGTGCGCCGATTGGAGGATCGCATATTGCCCGCAAGGTCGATCCGTTTGGTTGGGGGATTGGAATTGCGAGAGATTTAGGGATTAATCGAAGCGCGATCGCACAGAGGATTGCCGCAGAAATTCCAACTTTAGTGGTGGCAAGCGATTGTGGTGACGGACACGATGGCGTTGTTACCGTTGAATCGGCGGTCATTCACGGTGCAGAATTTGTCTGTCTGTCTGGTGTGTCTCATCCCGATTTGCGAATTCATTCTGCGGTAATGCAGGAAGTTTGGAAGTTTTGGGCGAACATCAAGGAAACGATCGACTCGAAGTAACGCGCTATGACGTTGATGCCTGTTTGGGGTTCGCTGCTGATTTTTGTTCTGTGTCCGATTCTGGGAGGGTTGCCGCTGATTAGTTGGATCACCCGCGCTCTGGCTCGGAAACGACTGTCCGAATTGGGGACAGGAAATCTCAGTGTTTCAGCCGCGTTTTATCACGGGGGGAAGATTGTCGGGATTTTAGCCGTATTGTCTGAGGCGTTTAAGGGAATTGCAGCGGTATTGTTAGCCCGATCGTTTTTTCCCGATCGTCCAGAGTGGGAAGTGATTTCGCTGATTGCGCTGGTTTACGGACGGTATTTTATCGGCAAAGGAGCAGGCACAACGAATGTGGTGTGGGGCTATGCGGTGCATGATCCGATCACCTCGTTTCTTGTATTTTTGATCGGGGGAATTGGGTTTACGATTCTGCGAGAACGGCGATCGGGCAAGTTTGGCGTTCTGATTTTGTTTCCGTTGATCACAGCCTTGCGGCATCCGTCGGAGACTCCGTTGATTGGAAGCGCGATCTCACTTGCAGCTTTTTTGTGGTGGATTTATAACCAGATTCCAGACGACTTAAACCTTAAACCAGACCAAGCGCAGAGAGGATCACAGGCGATGTTTCAATTTCTAAGGGAGGATCGATCGCTCCTGACACTCGATCAAATCTTGAAAGCGGAGAAAGTTGGACAAAAGGCGGCAACGCTTTCGGAATTGAAGCGATCGGGCTATCCGGTTCCGGATGCTTGCATCTTGTTGCCCGGAGATGATCCGAAACCATTGATTCAAGCATTGCAACCCTCGCGGGAGAATCCGTTGATTGTGCGATCGTCGGCAATTGGAGAAGATTCTGAATCAGCTTCCGCCGCAGGGCAGTATGAATCGATCGCAAACATTACGCATCGAGACTTGCTTTTACCAGCGATTTTGCGGTGTTTGGAATCGTATGAGCAGGAATCTGCGGTGAAGTATCGGCGCGATCGAGAAATTTCGGATGCGTCGATGGTGGTGCTGGTGCAGCAGCAAGTCCGGGGGGTGTTTTCGGGGGTGGCGTTTAGTCGTGATCCGATTACGCGGCAGGGTGACAGCGTATTGATTGAAGCGTTACCGGGGACTGCCGATCGTGTGGTTTCAGGACAAGAGACACCCGAAAGTTATCAGGTGAATGTGCGAGAAGTCGGGGCGGATTGGAGACTACCAGAGGATGCGACGCTCGAAATCGAAGGAAAAGGAACGGTTCCAGGGCGATTAATTCAGCAAGTGGCATACCTAGCGCGGCATTTAGAAGAGCATTTTCATGGAGTGCCGCAGGATATTGAGTGGAGTTTTGACGGGGAAACGTTGTGGGTGCTGCAATCGAGATCGATTACAACCCTTGCCCCAATCTGGACACGCAAAATTGCCGCAGAAGTGATTCCCGGTGCAATTCGTCCCTTAACCTGGTCGATTAATCGTCCGCTGACTTGTGGCGTTTGGGGAAAGATTTTTACGATCGTGCTTGGCGATCGTGCTTCAGGCTTGGATTTTACTGAAACGGCAACCTTACACTATTCACACGCCTACTTCAATGCCACATTGTTAGGGCAGATTTTCCGGCGGATGGGATTGCCTGCTGAGAGTTTGGAGTTTTTAACCAGAGGGGCGAAGTTCAGCAAGCCGCCGACGCGATCGACGATCGCAAATTTGCCCGGATTGCTGCGATTGCTTCAGCGTGAAATGCGATTGGAGCAGGATTTTGCACGAGACGAGCAGCTTTACTTTAGACCGATGCTGCTTAAACTGAGAAATTTCTCGTTCTCGGCAGAAACGTTTGCGATCGGAACACAAGGATTTCGGTCTGGAACACAAGAATTTCGATCTGGAACACAAGAATTTCGATCTGGAACACAAGAATTTCAGTCCGGAACACAAAACATTGAGCTTGACACTCAAGAGATCCAGCAGATTACTCAAGAAATTCAGCAAATTCTTGAACTATTAGAGCGAGCGACCTATTACAGCATTCTTGCTCCTTTGAGTGCGGCACTCAGAAAAGCAGTCTTTCGAGTCCGCGATGAAGACCTAGATAACCGAGACACTCCGGAAGTTGCAGCACTACGATCGCTCTCTGATTTGGCGGCTTCTGCGCGATCCGTGTTAGAAAATTCCGAGAGTCAAGAAGATCTGTTCGTTCAACTTGCTCAAACGGATCAGGGACAAGCCATTCTGAAGCAGTTTGATCAACTCCTCGACCAATACGGTTACTTAAGCGAAGTCGGAACCGATATCGCTGTCCCAACTTGGCGTGAACAACCGCAACCTGTGCGCGAACTCTTCCAACAATTTTGCTTAAGTCCGGCTCCCGCCCCTGCAACCCCGCAGATTAAAAACAAGGGCGTTCAGCGACGCATTGCCCTAAAGGGAAAAGTCACTGAAATTTACAGTCGTTTACTCGCAGAACTGCGCTGGCGATTTGTGGAGATCGAACAACTTTGGCTCAAGTCCGGCATTCTCTCCGAATCAGGTGACATCTTCTTTCTGACCTATGCGGAAATCCAGCAATCCACGGGTTCAAACCCAGACTTCCAAGCTCAATTTTCCCAACTGATCGAGCAGCGTCGATCGCAATTCGAGCACGATCGCCAACTCTCCCCAATTCCCCAACTCGTTTATGGCGACGATCCCCCCGCTCCCCAACTCCCCACTTGGCAAGCCTCAGACCAATTACAAGGCATCGGAGCCAGCGCGGGACAAGTCGAGGGAACAATCCGAGTGCTGCGATCGCTCAATGGTTCGATTAATGTCGATCGTGAAACCATTCTCGTCGTTCCTTATACGGACTCAGGCTGGATGCCCGTTCTAGCGAGAGTCGGCGGACTGATTGCCGAAGTTGGGGGACGGCTTTCACATGGCGCGATCGTGGCGCGAGAATATCGTATCCCGGCAGTGATGGATGTTCCGAACGCGACCGAAATTCTGCAAGACGGGCAGCGCGTTCGGATTAATGGGCAGCAGGGAACGATCGAAATTCTCTAAGGTTGAGATTTCAGGGCTTCTTTGGCTTTTGCCTCAAACCAAGCGACCACTTGCGGAACCGTCAGCGATTCGATCGGTGTTCCATTCGTCTGTGCAATCTGCATTAAGGGATTGATCGAAGCAACGACAAGCTTCGAGAAGAACTTCTTAAACTCGTTATCAATCCCGCCCTGTAAGCTTTCATCTTGATAGATCCAATCTTCGATCTGTGTAGGTTGCAAATCTGCGATCGCTTGTCCTGACGCTTGAGCGATTTTTTTGAGCGATCGTAACGAATAAATTGCGACTCGCGCTGAGAACTTATCTTTTGAGGTTAACAGCGCTTTATCGACTTCGATACATTCTTCGGGTGTGAGAAATTCTGAATTCGGCTGCATAAAGATGTGACTTACTCTAGATCTTCTTCCGTTAGATCAGCATCTTTCAAAATACTTTTCAATGTTCCCTTAGGTAAATCTCGATTACCGTGGACTGGAATCGAAAGAATTGAGCCCATTCTTTCTTTAACGTCAGTTCGATGAGTTTTTTTTCGCTTCGATGTGAGCTACTTCGCCCCCTAAATCCCCCATTCTGGGGGACTTAGAAAGGAGCTGGTTCCCCAAGTTTAAGAGGTTTCCTACCCGTTCAAAGTCCCCCACTCGTGGGGGATTTAGGGGGCTATCCGCAGATCCAAACGCAGCTAAGCACTTGTGTCGAACTCACGTCAACTTACTCTAATCCCAAGTCGGTTACGGCTCCTAAACTGCTTGATGACACCAATCGAGCGTATTTTGCTAACACGCCTCTGGTATATCTCGGTGCGGGGGGTTGCCATGCGGCGCGACGTTTCTCCAACTCGGCTTCAGGCACATTCAGTTGCAGCAATCGGGCGTGGGCATCGATCGTAATCTCATCGCCTTCTTGAACAAGCGCGATCGTCCCTCCGACAAAAGCTTCCGGTGCAACGTGACCCACAACCATGCCGTAGGTTCCACCAGAGAAGCGCCCATCGGTGATCAGTCCAACGGAATCTCCGAGTCCTGCTCCAATGATGGCTGAAGTTGGAGCCAGCATTTCTCGCATTCCAGGCCCGCCTTTGGGTCCTTCATAGCGAATCACAAGTACATCGCCTGCATTGATCTTGTTTGCCAAGATTGCTTCTAAACAAGCTTCCTCGGATTCAAACACTCGCGCAGGCCCAGTAATCTTCGGATTCTTGACTCCGGTAATTTTCGCGACTGATCCTTCGGTTGCCAGATTGCCCTTCAAGATTGCCAGGTGCCCGGTCGAATACATCGGATTGTTCCACGGACGAATCACATCTTGATCGGCGCGGGGTTCTTCGGGAATATCTCTCAATCGCTCCTCGATCGTCTCCCCCGTAATCGTCAAGCAATCGCCGTGAAGTAATCCATGCGCTAACAGCATCTTCATTACCTGCGGAATTCCGCCTGCTCGGTGCAAGTCTGTTGCCACATAGCGACCCGAAGGTTTGAGATCGCACAGAACTGGAACGCGCTCACGAATCACTTCAAAATCATCAATCGTGAGGGGAACGCCAGCCGAATGCGCGATCGCTAAAAAGTGCAGCACTGCATTCGTCGATCCACCGACTGCCATAATCACGGAGATTGCATTCTCGATCGACTTACGAGTGATAATGTCACGCGGCAGAATTTGATTGCGGATCGCTTCGACTAACACCTTGCCAGCCAGCGCCGTATTTTCTGCTTTCTCAGGATCAACGGCTGACATTGTGGAGGAATACATCAAGCTCATGCCCATCGCTTCAAATGCAGAGGACATCGTATTCGCCGTGTACATCCCGCCGCAAGACCCTGCACCCGGACAAGCGCTGCGCTCGACCGCATACAGCATCGATTCTTCAATCCGACCGGCGCTGTATTGTCCAACCGCTTCAAACGAGCTGACAACCGTTAAATCTTGTCCATCTAAATGTCCGGGTTTGATCGTGCCACCGTACACAAAGATCGCTGGAATGTTCATCCGTGCCATTGCGATCATGGCTCCCGGCATGTTTTTGTCGCAGCCGCCGATCGCTAACACGCCATCCATGCTTTGAGCATTGCAGGCAGTCTCGATCGAATCTGCGATCACATCCCGCGAGACGAGCGAATATTTCATTCCCTCCGTACCCATCGAAATCCCGTCGCTCACGGTAATCGTTCCAAACACTTGCGGCATTCCGCCTGCCGCACGAATTCCGGTTTCAGCTTCCGAGGCGAGCGGTGCAATTCCCATGTTGCAGGGCGTAATCGTACTGTGGGCGCTCGCAACCCCAACGATCGGTTTCGTAAAATCATTGTCGCCGAATCCGACCGCACGCAGCATGGCGCGATTGGGCGATCGCTGAACGCCTTGAGTAATGGCTTGACTTCTTAGGTTTTCGGGCATAGTATTCTCGCTCTTTTTCGATATGCGGAACTCATTCATCTTGGAGTATAGGGAGCCGCTTTGTGTCTGTCCAATATATGTTTTGATTGATTTAAGACGAAAAACATATCAAATCAATGGAACTACGTCACCTTCGTTACTTTGTGGCGGTTGCGGAAGAACTCCACTTCAATCGCGCCGCCGATCGATTAAACATCGCTCAACCTCCCTTGAGTCAGCAGATCAAGCACTTGGAAACAGAATTAGGCGTAGAACTGTTTCACCGCCGCACGAAGCGACAAGTTCAGTTAACCGAAGCAGGACAAGTTTTATTGCAGGCAACGTATCAGATTCTGGCTCAACTAGAACAAGCCGTCTGCGACACACAACGAGCAGGCAGGGGCGAAACCGGAACACTCACGATCGGATTCACCAGCTCTGTAGTGTACGACATTCTGCCCGCGATTCTGTTTCAGTTTCGGCAGCGTTTTCCCCAAGTCAATCTGGTCTTACAGGAGTTGACGACGACGCAACAAGAAGAAGCCTTGCAAAATCATCGAATTGAAGTGGGGTTTTGTCATCCACCGCTAAAAGATAATCACTTGAGCCTGGAATACATTTTGCAAGAGCCGCTGGTTGTCGCGTTGCCAGAATCTCATCCACTCGCAACCGAACCCGCCATTTCGTTACACTCCCTTGCGGATGAGTCGTTTATTTTGTTTCCACGCCATCTTGGTCCTGGTCTTTACGATCAAATTGTCAGTTTTTGCGAACAAGCGAATTTTCGCCCGAACGTGATGCAGGAAGCCATTCAGATGCAGACGATTATTGGCTTAATCTCAGCCGAGATGGGGATTGCCTTAGTTCCAGCCTCACTACAAAGCCTGAAACGAGTTGGGGTGGTTTACAAACCTCTGGAGTCAGCAATGCCTTTAGCTGAGACGGCACCTTTAGTTGAGACGGCAATAGTATGGCGACCCGATCATACTTCGTCGGTTCTCCGCGAATTTTTGCAAGTTGTAAGACGCTACGTGAATGAGCACAGAAATCACCCTCAGCTCTTCTGAATAAAATTTGTCGAGCTAAGCGCGATCGCACGCGCTTACCAGCGACGCAGAGAAATCTGCCTTGCAGCAAATATTCCACTCAGAAAACCAAATAGATGCCCTTCCCAGGAAATGCCCAACTGCCCCGGCAGCACACCCCAAATAATGCCACCGTACAGTAATCCCACGGCAAGGGACATGGCGATCGACAAAGCACTCCGCTCAAAATAAGCCCGCGACAGCAAAAATCCAAAGTAGCCAAAGATTACGCCGCTTGCTCCAATATGTAATCCAGGTGCGCCCAGTAGCCAGACTCCCAGCCCGCTCGCTAGCATGACGATCGCGCTGACCTTAAAGAATTCAGAAACGCCGCGCAGCATCACAAACCAACCCATCACCACAAGCGGAATCGTATTGCTGATGAGATGTCGGAAATCCCGATGCAGAAACGGCGCTAATAAAATACCTCGCAAGCCGATCGCATTGCGAGGATAAATTCCTAGATAGTTGAGTTTGCCAGCAAGAGCAATATCGACTACTTCGACAATCCACATAATCCCAACGAGTGTGCCCAGGATGAGAATGTGGCTTTTGATTTCATCTCCAATACCATTGGGGTCGTTTGGATCGCGTCGGGTCATGACTGTTTTTCGTTGAGGGTAATCTTGTTTTAGCACAGAGTCCTCAACGCTCTGCGGACTAGGATGCAATCGCGGGGGATTTTGCTTCTTGAGCGTAGTGCATCAAGCGGCGAATTCGTTCTTCGGTTGGGGGATGCGTCCGAAATAGCGATTGTAATCCTTCGGTTGAGAGCGGATTCACAATCAACAGCGGCGACATTGCCGGATTCCCGTGCATCGGGATTTGATGACCGATCGTTTCCAGTTTTTCTAAGGCACTCGCCAGTGCTGACGGATTTTGGGTCAGTTGGGCAGAACCTTCATCGGCAGCAAATTCACGAGTCCGAGAAATTGCCATCTGAATCAAAGCAGCCGACAACGGTGCAAGAACGATCAAGAATAATAAGCCGATCGGGTTTGTGCCACGCCGAGTGTCGCGATAAACCGGGCCATACAGCGCCCCAAAAGTCAGTATCCGACCGAGAAAGGTAATTGCACCCGCGATCGTGCCTGCAACCGCTTGAGTCAAGGTATCGCGGTTCTTCACGTGGGTTAATTCGTGAGCGAGTACCCCTTCTAACTCTTCCGGGGTCAACAGTTCGATAATTCCTTGCGTCACGGCAACGGCTGCATGATTCGGATCGCGTCCGGTTGCAAACGCATTTGGGGATTGAGTCGGAACCAGATAGATGCGCGGCAGCGGAATTTCTGCTCGATCGCAGAGTCTTTGCACCATATCAAACAGTTCTGGAGCTTGAGCGCGTTCGATTGGTTGGGCTGCATACGAAGCTAAGGCAACGCGATCGGAGTAGTACCATGAACCTAAACTGCTGAATGCAGCGAAGATTAGCCCTAGAATAAGACCTTGTTCGTTCCCAACAAGATAGTAGCCGGCTAAAACAAAAAGTCCGCTCAAGAGTCCGAGCAGCGCCGCTGTTCTGATCTGATTTCCGCCAAACATCTTTTAACCTAGAAATTTTTCTAATGTGCGATTTAAGTATCAGATTCCTGGTTGGACTTGGACTCTATCAGATGAATGAAACAGTGTTTTTCTAAAGGATGGTTTGCGATGACGTTTCGCTTGGGCTGTGCGATTTGGGCGTATAAACAATGGGTCGGGGATCTGTTTCCACCTAAAAGTAAACCCTCTGATTTTCTGAATCTTTATAGTCGGCGGTTTACTTGTGTTGAAGGCAATACCACGTTTTATTCGATTCCCGATCGCACTACGGTCGATCGTTGGAAATCGGAAACACCCAACGGATTTAAGTTCTGCCCAAAATTGCCGAAAACTTTGACGCATAGCGGAAAACTCGCGCCGTCATTACCTGAAGCATTGCAATTTCTAGAATTGATGCAGAGATTGGACGATCGTTTAGGCGTATTGTTTGCTCAGTTACCTCCAAGTTATAGTCCGGCAAACTTCAAGGATCTAGAAGCCTTTTTACGGGGTTGGACAGGTGCAAACTTAGCGCTTGAAGTGCGACATGCACAATGGTTTAGAGAACCGTATCGCACCCAGTTAAATGAGCTTTTAACAGAGCTAAATATCGGTCGAGTTCTGTTGGATACTCGTCCAATTTATGAATGCGAAGATGATCCACAACTGCAAAGTGAACGCAAAAAGCCACAGGTTCCACTACAGCCCGATATCACTGCACCGTTTAGTTTAATTCGGTACATTAGCCATCCGAGTATCAATCAAGTGTACTTGGAAGAATGGGTGAAGTTGGTCGATCGCGCGCTGCAGCAAGGAACTGAAATCTACTTCTTTGTCCATTGCCCGATTGAAGAACGATCGCCTCAAAATGCCCGTTCTTTTCAGAAATTATTAGAACAACATTCGGTTTCAGTTCCAGCCCTACCTTGGAATCAGATTGAACCGCCATCTTCGCAAATGCGCTTATTTTAAGCCCTAAGACTGACGCGCTAGGAGGATTACAACGCAAACGCGATCGTGGCATAACAGAAATACGTTTGATTCCTTTTATTATGCTGGCTGTGCAACCGACGCTCGAAACAATTGAAATTCAATTGCTGTTTGAAGGAATTTACCGCTATTACGGTTACGACTTTCGTAACTATGCGCCGTCTTCGCGCAGTCGCCGAGTGCAAAATTTTATGCAGGCAGAAGGTATTAAAACGATCTCAGAACTACAAAACCAAGTGTTACACGATCGCCCATCTCTCGATCGATTGCTCCTCAGTTTAACAGTAAATGTCACCTCCATGTTTCGCGATCCAAGCTTCTATCTCACCTTTAGAAATCTAGTGCTGCCAACATTAAGAACTTATCCGTTTATTCGGATTTGGCACGCTGGATGTTCAACCGGAGAAGAAGTTTATTCGATGGCGATTTTGCTGCAAGAAGAAGGCATTTATCATCGTTGTCGTCTTTATGCGACCGATACAAACGACAAAGTTTTACAAACCGCAAGAAGCGGAATATTTCCAATTTCTGCGATGAAAGACTACACGCAGCAATATCACAAAGCAGGCGGAAAAAAATCATTTTCTGAATACTATACAGCCGCTTACGAGAACGCGATCTTTCGCTCATCTCTACGAGACAACATTGTATTTTCGCAGCACAATCTTGTCACCGACGGTTCGTTTAACGAGTTTAACGTTATTGTCTGCCGAAACGTATTAATTTATTTCGATCGAACGCTCCAAGATCGCGTTCACGAATTGTTTTATCAAAGTCTTTGTTCGTTTGGAATTCTGGCACTCGGACGACAAGAAACGCTGCGATTTACTTCACTGTGCGATCGCTACATAGAACTCTCAAAAGCCGAAAAACTCTATCGGAGGATGAGCTAGTGGCGTTCACCCTCGTCGTCATAGGTACATCTTTGGGAGGATTATCTGCCTTAAGAAATATGTTAAAAGCATTACCAGGGGAATTCTCAGCAGCTATTGCAATCGCGCAGCATCGCGATCGCTGCTCTGGGAGCAGCCTGAGTCGAACGCTACAGCAGGAGAGCCGCTTGCCGATTCTGGAAGTCGAAGACAAAGAACCAATTCGTGCTGGGTGCATCTATCTTGCCCCCGCGGACTATCATTTGCTGGTCGATCCTGAGCGATTCTCACTCTCTGTTGATCCCCCTGTTGCCTTCGCGAAACCCTCGATCGACGTTTTATTTGAATCGGCAGCCGAAATCTACCAATCCAACACGATCGGAGTCGTCTTAACTGGAGCCAATCAAGATGGAGCAAAAGGACTGGCAAAAATCAAAGCGCGAGGCGGCTTTACGATCGTGCAAGACCCCCGCAGCGCTGAGTGTCCCTCTATGCCCGAAGCTGCGATCGCCAAGAGCGCGGTCGATCGTATTTTGCCGTTGGAGCGGATTCCTCCCTTGTTAACTACTTTGTGTTCCCCCTGTTGAATCAGCTTTTTAACCCTTGTAAGAATCGCGTTCATGCCCATGCATACTTCCGTCAACATCCTAATCGTCGATGATCAGCCTGAAAATCTGCTGGCGTTAGAAGCGGTTTTAGGTAGGCTCGGAGAAAACTTAGTGAGGGCATCGTCGGGAGAAGAAGCGCTAAGATGCTTGCTCAATCAGGATTTTGCCGTGATTCTGCTGGATATTCAGATGCCGGGAATGGATGGCTTTGAGACAGCAAATCTGGTTCGCAGTCGGGCACGATCGCAGCACACCCCAATTATCTTCCTGACCGCCTTTGATGCGAGCGAACAAGGTGTATTCAAGGGCTATTCTCTCGGTGCAGTAGATTACCTGATTAAACCGATTAACTCTGAGATTCTGGTTTCTAAGGTTGGGGTCTTTGTCGATTTGTTCAAGAAGACCGCCGCAATTCAGCACCAAGCCGCCCAATTGACCGCAATCAATCGCGAACTGCGCCGCAGCGAAGAGCGGTTTCGATCGCTGTCTGCCTCCTCGCCCTCTGGAATTTTTGTGATTGATTCAGCGGGACGCTGTACTTACACCAATCCTCGATTTCAAGCCATTTGCGGGATTGCCTCCGATCGAGTTGCGGAGCGGAGTTGGCAACAGTGCATTCATCCCGACGATCGCGATCGGGCCGTGTCGCAATGGAATGTTTACCTAGAGCATGGCGGGGAATTTTCTGAAGAGTTGCGCTTTCAAACAATCGGTGAGCGCGTTCAGTGGGTGCATGTGCGCTCCTGCCCGATGCTGGCACAATCCGGGGAAGCGCTCGGTCATGTGGGCACGATCGAAGACATTACCGAACGTAAGGAAGCCGAGGTGACTCGCGCTCAGGTGATGCGAGAACAGCTTGCCCGTCAAGAAGCGGAAGCCACAAACCGGATGAAAGATGAATTTCTCGCCGTCCTTTCCCACGAACTCAGAACCCCGTTAAATTCGATGCTGGGCTGGGTGCGACTGCTGCGAACCAAGCAATACGACCAAAAAATGGTTGATCGCGCCCTCGAAACGATCGAGCGCAATGCTGAAACCCAAGCACAACTGATCGAAGACATTTTGGATGTCTCAACGATTATTCGCGGTAAGCTCCGCTTGAATCATCGATCGATCCAGCCTGTGGCTGTGATTCAAGCGGCGATCGATGGGGTTCGTCCTCAAGTTGAAGCCAAATCGATCCAACTGATTACGGAATTTGCGCCCAATATTGGCAACGTTTGGGGAGATTCCACCCGACTCCAGCAGATCGTTTGGAATTTGCTTACCAATGCAGTCAAGTTTACGCCCGAAGAAGGAAAAATTACGATTCAAGCCCAAGCAGAAGAATCCAACATGGTGCGAATCACTGTGACGGATACGGGCATTGGGATCGATGCAGAATTTCTGCCCCACGTCTTTGATCGCTTCCGACAAGCGGACAGTACGACGACGCGATCGCACAATGGCTTAGGGCTGGGATTGGCAATCGTGCGGCATCTGGTGGAATTACATGAGGGAACGATCGAGGCAACCAGTCCCGGTCTGGAAAAAGGCGCAACGTTCACAGTCCGGTTGCCGCTGCTGCCAGCAAACCAACTACACGAAGATCTTCGCGGAATGGGGAAGTCGATTTCATCTGAGCGAAGTCGAGTCGAGCAGAAAATTTGGTGAATAATTACCGCAACGATCGTAAATCTGAGATTGGTGTTGCCACAACCGCAATGCCTAATACTTGAATGCCATTGCGGTGCAACACCTGAATTGCAGCGCGGGCAGTTGCGCCAGTGGTATAAATATCGTCAATGAGTAATACAGGTCGATCGGGCTGGATCTTCCCAATTTCAAACACCTGGGTTAGCATTCGTTCTCGCTCTCTGGGCGATAAGTTAAAGAGGGCTTCGGTTGCTCGAATGCGCCGCAGTCCCAACGGTTGGTGCAAATTCCCGGTGACTCTGCAAAAAGCGCGTGAGATTAATTCCGCCTGGTTGTATCCGCGCTGCTGCTGTTTTTTCTCATGAAGCGGGATGGGAACGATTGCTAATTTATCCCGGCTCAGCGAGGCTTCTAGCCACGATCGCGCTAACCTTTCACCCAGCAGCGCGGCTAATTCAGGGTGCTGATCGTATTTCAATGTCGCGATCGTGCGTTTGAGCGCATCGCTATAGTTGCCCCAAGCGAATAATCGGGGTTGCTGCTGCCAAAATTGTGCAGGATGGGTGAGACGATCGCCCTCTAAGCAGCGCTGGCAATCGAGACAAAGTGGCTCAGAAGTCGCGCGATCGCATAAAGGACAAGGGCTTTGCAGAACAAAATTCAACAATCGATCGAGCATTGCAGGCGACCAAAACCATCCTTTTAAAAGTGCCCTCCAGCAAACATTCATTTATTCTGATCAATTCGGGACTGTCGAAGCAAGTCTCATACAATCAAGAATCAATGGAAAAATCGCTGGCTGTGGAAACTTTGTTCTCGCTCGATCACATTGAATCGCAACATCAGACACAGGTAGGCGAACAAGCACTACAGCTGAGTGCGATCGCTCAGAAAGGATTTCCAGTGCTTCCGAGCGTCGTGTTAGCGGCAACCCGGTTTCGTCACTTTCTCGAAACAATTCACTGGTTGCAGCCCTTGTTTGCCGATTTGCCTTACTCCTCTTTGCGTCTGAATCTCGAAGACTCACAGCAGCTTCAAACGATCGCTCGGCAAATTCGCCCAACGATTCAACATGCCGAACTTCCAGAAGACTGGATGTTAGAAATCGAGAGCGCAATTGCACAGGTAATTGCACAGGTAATTGTACAGTTGCCCGATTTAGGCGCACCCTCGGCTGTGATTCTGCGTCCGTCGATCGCGCTCGATGCGCCACTTTCTAGCCAAGAACTCTGTGATTTAATCGAGCCGCAAATTTGCACTCTAGAGATGAACGACTTGGCGATCGCGCTCAAGCAACTGTGGGCAGAACTATTTCGGGCGCAAAATCTGGTTTATTGGCAAGGCGCAAAGCTTGAACTCCAGCAAATCCACTTCGCAGTGCTAATTCAACCGATCGCCAGCGTCACGGCATCCGGTTCGCTGCAAGGTCAGCCGCCCCAGTGGGAAATTGCGGCAGCTCGCGGATTAAATTTTGCGATCGCACGGGGCGAAGTGCAGCCAGAACTCTATCAGATCTCCGAAGATCAGATTCAACTAAAGCAAGCAGGACGACAAACGATCGCCTATCACATTCAAGCTGGAACGGAACCACTCGCACGATCGCACCTCAGCGAAGTCGCGCCAGTTTTGCAGCCCCCTCAGCAAGAAGCCCTCTGCACTCTCGCTCAAACCTTGCAATTCCCTATTGCTTTAGAGTGGCAGTTGTTTGACTCACACCTCTACATCACCACGGCGCGAAACCCTGCCCCGACGGTCTATCCAGATCCGATTCCGTCGCATTCAGATCAGGCGATCGTTTTCGGACTGGGGGCGGCTCCCGGACAAGCGATCGCCCCTGCCTTCGTGCTGAGCGGTCTAGAATTACCAGACACCCCGGTTCCAGCAGGTTCTGTGCTGGTCACTCCAATGATTTTGCCCAGTTGGATTCCCTTGCTCAAATACGCCGCTGCGATCGTCTCGGAGCAGGGTGGAATGACTAGCCATGGGGCAATTTTGGCGCGAGAAATGGGGATTCCCGCGATCGTAGGAGCGCAAGAAGCCACAAAACGAATTCACACGGGAGATACGATCGTCGTTAATGGAAATACTGGATCAGTTACACTCACTCACCCAACGGTTCAAGCTTCACCAAAATCAACGCGAATAGAGCAGACTTGGAATACAACTGCCACAAAATTGATGATTAATCTCAGTCAAGTCGATTCAATCGCAGATGCAGAGAACATCAATATTGATGGAATAGGATTATTAAGATCAGAGCTAATGCTAGGAGGAATGCTAGAGGCGCTTGATCAAGACCGATTAGCTGAACAGATTCAGCAATTTGCGCGATCGTTTGCGCCTCGTCCGGTGTTTTATCGCAGTTTAGATTTGCGATCGCACGAGTTTCAAGTTACGCCACCGGAAGCGAATCCCATGCTGGGAATGCGCGGGACACTGAGTTATGTTCGGCATCCGGAGCGCTTTGATCTTGAGCTTGCTGCGCTTGAACAAGCGTTACAAGCAGGCTGCTCTAATTTGAGATTGATTCTGCCGTTTGTGCGAACAGTCGAAGAATTTGTCTTTTGTCGTCGCCGAGTCGAGCAAGCGGGATTGTTGGGTTATGCTCAATTTCAGCTTTGGATTATGGCAGAAGTGCCTTCCGTATTGTTTCTGCTGCCGGAGTATGTCGAGGCAGGTGTTCAGGGAATTTGCATCGGGACGAGCGATTTAACTCAGCTAATTCTTGGAGTCGATCGCGACCAAAGTGCGATGGTACAGGCATTTGATGAAACTCATCCTGCGGTAATGAATGCGATCGCTCAATTGATTCAATCGGCGCATCGCTTACAGATCCCCTGCTCGATTTCAACCCAAGCGCCGATCACGTCTGAGCTGATCGATCGCTGGATTGAGTGGGGAGTTGATGCGATCTCAGTCAATTTATCGGTTGTAGATATGGCGCATCGAGCGATCGCACGTGCAGAACAGCGCATGCTATTGAATGGGGTACGCGAACAATTCGGGGACTCGCGATCGCGCCTCTAAACTTTAAAGATCCCTAGACTGTGACAATAGGTAGACTGTGACAATTCGATCAAAGTCCCTCGGTTTTTGCTTGGCAACGATCGCACATGCCAAAAAATTCCAGCATGTGATAGTAAATTTTGAAGCGGTGCGATTGATTCAACTGTTGTTCTAACGCATGAACGGGACATTCATCGATCGCCACGGATTCACCGCACTGCAAACAAGTTAAATGATGTCGATCTTCCTGGATTAAGCCATAAAGCGATTCACCATTTGAGAGCGTTCGCACTTGCACCATGCCTTCTAGCTTCAAAGCCTCTAACGCTCGGTACACCGTTGCCAATCCCATTCCCTGATCGCGACTCCGCAATTCGACATAGAGATCTTGAGCAGAAATCGATCGGTTGAGACTCTTGAGAATATTGAGAATGCGGTCTTGGCTACGGGTGCGCTGGGTTTTCATGTTGATAAATTGTAGAGATCAATGCCGTTTTGAATCAACGCAGTCTTAGAATAGATAGGTTTTCAGAACGTTTCACCATTAGGACAGCGATTGTGACTCAAAAATTTCAAGCTCAGATCTATGTTACTCTTCGTCCTTCGGTCTTAGATCCCGCAGGGACGGCGGTGCAGTCAGGATTGGCGCACATGGGCTACTCTAACGTGGAGCAAGTCAGAATCGGGAAGTATGTGGAATTGTCGCTGACAGCCGAGAGTGAAACGGCAGCACGAGAGCAGTTGGATGTGATTTGTGATCAGTTGTTGGCGAATCCGGTAATTGAGAATTATCGGATTGAGCTTCAAGCACTGGCGGCGGTTTAAGTTGGTTGGCTTCGTTTTGAGTGATTTGTGCCCCCTAAATCCCCCACGAGTGGGGGACTTTAAAAGTTAAGGAGGATCGCGATGAAATTTGGGGTTTTAGTGTTTCCGGGATCGAACTGCGATCGCGATATTGTCTGGGTGACAGAAGGGATACTCGGTCAGCCGACTCGAATGATTTGGCATGAAGAAAGTGATTTGTCTGATATTGATGTCGTCGTGGTTCCGGGTGGATTTAGCTATGGGGATTATCTCCGCTGTGGAGCGATCGCTCGGTTTTCTCCGGTGATGCGATCGACGATCGATCATGCTAACGCTGGAAAGTTAGTTCTTGGCATTTGTAACGGGTTTCAAGTGCTAACCGAAGCGGGATTGCTGCCGGGTGCATTGGTACGAAATCGGGATTTGCATTTTATTTGTGATCGTGTTCCTCTGCGGGTGGAGCGGAATGATGTGGTGTGGACGCAGAATTACCAGAAAGGTCAAGTCGTCGAGTTCCCGATCGCGCACGGGGAAGGCAGTTATTACGCCGATGCGGAGACGTTGAAATCGCTCGAAGATCACGATCAAATTCTCTTCCGCTACTGTGATCCGGCGGGCAATCTCACACCCGAAAGCAATTCTAATGGCTCACTCAATCACATCGCTGGCATTTGTAATCGTCAGGGCAATGTGTTGGGCATGATGCCGCACCCGGAACGCGCTTCCGATCGCGCTCTCGGTTGTGTGGATGGATTAGCGCTGTTTGAAAGCATTCTCAAAGCGGTTCCAGCGTTGGTGTAGTACCTCTTCCGGTTCAGCAAATTCAATAATTTTGGGGCATCACTGATCCCGATCCGAAAAATTTGCGTCAGAATTTTTGTATCGAATCAGTGATTGCGCTATGCACCTTCGTTTTTCTCAAGACATTGAATCTTTGTTAAAGCGACTGTCTGAGGAGCCATTAACGATCGCGGCGATTCTAGCTGAAACTTCAGAACGTGGTTTTTGCTTGGTGATCGCGCTTTTGGTGATTCCGTTTTTGTTTCCGGTTCCGCCTGGATTGACGGGAGTTCCAGGAACGGGGTGCATTTTATTAGGGATGCAGATGGCACTAGGGAAGCGATCGCCTTGGTTGCCAAAGAAATTGGCGCAGTTTCGATTCCCGACTTTTTTTGCACGGGAGTTGCTAAAAAATATTCGACGAGTGACGCGTATCTTAGAAAAAATTACGCGTCCTCGTCTCAGACGAATTGCATCGAATCCGCATATCTGGCAGTTCAATGGATTGTGCATTACTTGGTTAGCCATTTTGCTCATTGCACCGATTCCATTTACCAATCCATTTCCAACGATCGGGATATTGCTTTTAGTGGTGGCAATGCTCGAATCTGATGGATTGTTGATGTGTGTGGCTTATGGGCTGACTGCCTTGATTACTGCCATTTGTGCTGTTATCGTTTACTTGCTTTGGAAAGCGCCAGACTTAATCAATCAATGGCTTTAAGCTGAGCGCGAATCGCCTCGATCCGCTGGCGATTCACTCCGAGGTCTGATTCTCCGAGGCGAGAAGCTGATCGCACCTGAATCACATTTGCAGGGTTGTCTAGGTAAAATTCCACATCATCCACAAAGCCCATGATCTTAGAGGTAAATTCTGCGTAGATATAGTTATCTGTGGCTTTGATGATTTTTGTACGAGGTAGGGATTCAATGGTTTGTTTCAACTTAGCGATCGCTGCTTCAGGCGAAACGGCATAGGAAATCGGTGCGATCGCGTGGGTTGAATCGGTGCTAAAGCTATTGACACAGTTTGGTGTACTTGGACATTCTGCCAAGCGATCGTTGTTTAGTCCTAAAGTTGTCGGACGAGTTCCTGAAAATGAAAACAGAGTTGCGATCGGAGGATTTAACGGAAGTGCCATTGCACTTGCACTCACTCCAAACCAACACAAGGATGCAATTAAGACCAATAGGGCAGTACGTTTCAGCATAGACATCTCCTAGTGTATGGATAGAATCAGGAAGCTCCAGGATTCGGATTGCTAGATTAGAGAAAAGCAGATCGCACCGCCTCTTACCTATCATGCAACCTAGCGAATTTAAGACGAACTCCTGCAAATTAACATACACCACAAGAAAAACGCGGCATTGTCGAGTATCTTGGCTTATGGGCATCGGGTGTACCGCGCTGATATTGGCGACAACGGGATGCAAACAGATTAGAGAGCGATTTCCTGATTTTCCAATTCTTGAGCCTCCTTCCTCTCAGCCGTCAACTCCTCCAACGCCAGCACAATCGACCACCACAGCACGAATTGAGGCGGCAGTCCATCAGCAAATTAATCAAGTCCGGCAGCAAGATGGATTATCGGGATTGAAAAACAACGATCAACTCGCAGCAGTGGCTCGACGATACAGCAAGCAAATGGCAGAGAAGAATTTTTTCAGCCATACCAGTCCTGACGGGACGACCCCCGCCGATCGTGTTCGTGCCGATCGCATTTTTTATATTGCTGTCGGTGAGAATTTGTTCAAAGGCACAAATGTGGCTCAGCCCGCACCCGCAGCAGTCGAGGGGTGGCTGGATAGTCCAGGGCATCGAGAGAACATTCTGCGTCCGATTTATGCTGAGACTGGAGTAGGAGTTTGGAAAAAGAACAATACTTACTACATCACACAACTGTTTCTGCGTCGGTAAACAATGAGGCAAATTGCTTTAAAGTGCTGCAATTGAAAAAAGCTGTCTTCTCCAGTTAGAGATCAGACAGCTACCGAATTAAACATAGAATGCGACAGATCATACTCAAAGTCCCCCATTCTGGGGGATTTAGGGGGCGAGAATCTGTCGCATCCACAAATCAATCTGGTAAGCTAATTCATTGGATTTACACGAAACGGTGATTAAACTCGCACATGAGATCAACTCGACCTTTTCGTAACATTGCCGGATCAAGTCGCTCAGTGGTGTTACAAGTCATTAGCACGACTAACTTCTGCTCTAGCTCAAAGTTGCCAACACTCACGACGCTCTGATACAGCGTTCCATCGAGCAAGCTGAGAATGTGTTCTGTCTTATTGTTCGATTGAGCAATCTCAGTCGATCGATCCTGTGCTAAGTTATCTGCCTCATTGATGATCAGACAAATCCGTTCCAAATAGCTTGGTGGCACAAAGTTTTCAACCGCATCATGATCCAGAATGAAGATCACATAACCCAGTGGAACTAGAACCTCTTTGGCGATCGCTTGCGTCCAAGCAGTTTTACCGGTTCCTGGATCACCATGCACCAATACAGCTAATCGATGTTGATTCATCACCGTTTGCTGTACGGTGTCCGCAAAGGCTTGAATCTCTGGCGGAAAGTCCCGGACTGCAAACTGGGCGTGAATTTGCCCGACGCGGCTTTGATAGCCACTCAGCATGACGGCTAATCCATAAGTAGACTTTTGGATGAGCGGAGCCATGTTTTTTGCCATCAGCGTCCAGTAGCGTCGTCCGCGATCGACATAATCAATTTGTAACCACACTTCATGCGCTGACCAGTAAGCATAAGCGCTACTGACGATATCCAGTCGATCCCAATTTTCAAACCGCTCTACAGGAAAATAAAACGATCGATCCAGATAGCTTTGCATGATTAAATCCGGTCGCCCCAGAATTGCGAGGGTTTGGCGGATTGTGGTTTCTTGTAAGCGCGTGAGAACGTAGTCGATCGGAATGTTGTTGCGGCTGACAATCTGACGAATCGGGGTTTCTACGCTGAGCGTGTCTCGATAGCGATAGTCGGGATAAGGCGGATCAGGCGTGAGATAGTTCCAAACTTGATCAATCTCGCCGCGAGTGTAGGACGAAAATAAATTGATCGCGTTTGACCACCAGGCTTGATGACTGCGTCCTAAAGCATCTGCGATCGTGCTGACGGCTCCCATCATTCGGCGGTTTAATTCTTCTGAGTCCTCTTGGGCTAGCTGTAGAAAATAGCTCCAGTCAAAATCGCGATTCAACGGTCGCCAACCTGCCGCCAGTAAACTTTGTCCTTTCTGTTTATTTTGGTTGAATTGATTGAACTGATTAAAGTTAAAGTCAAAGTCTTGCATAGTTCAAAAATCTCAGGTTGGGTTCAATCCAGAGAGAACGGGCTTCCGGCGAAAAGATCAGGTCGCGGCTGTAGGATGCAAACAACAGAACCAGTCGGGATAAAGATTCATTAACTGATTCGCTTTCGGTAAAGAATCATGAACATTAATGCGATTAAGATAAATCTGAATCAGGTAAATCCAAAATTGCGTAATGGTTTCGTGATAGCTAGCGTTGGAGTTGATTCAATACCATGAGCCTGATTATAACGCTGGATTCCGTAGCGAATTTGATCAATGACGGTTAACGGATCGGGGATTAGAGAGCACAATGCTACGGTGAAATGAGCGGAATGCTTCCACTGCAACCGTTCTAAGGCGCGATGCTCAAAGGTTTGAACGAGTTTGACGATTTCATTTCGTATCGTATTCCTCTAAGATTACTTTTATACTACATTCATAATACAAGCTTGTCAATTTGCTTTAATCGCTGCACTTGATAAAATCCAGAAGCTTGTATGGATTCAGATGCAATGGTAAATCCTCAAATCTGGCGATCAGGCTTGATCGCGTTGTTGTCTGCTTTGGCTGTTGTCGTCACGAATTGCAGCCCGCAAAATTCGACTCCTGCTAATTCGGGTGTGTTGGTCTATGCTGCGAGTGGACAACCAACGAACTTAGAACCCGGCAATGTGACTGATGGGAATTCTTTGATTGTTCATAACCAAATTTACAATCGATTGATTCAGTTCAAGCCTGGAACGACTGAGCTAGAACCCAGTTTAGCCATCGCTTGGAGTGCTTCCAAAGATGGCAAGACCTGGACATTCAAGCTGCGTCAGGGCGTAAAGTTTCATGATGGGACAGACTTTAATGCCAATGCGGTGAAATTTAATGTCGATCGCTGGTGGGATAAAAACAATCCGAATGGGTTTCGCAATGCCGGCAAGAGCTACGAAATTTGGGGACAGATTTTCGGGGGCTACAAGGGCGAACCGGATTCGCTGATACAGGATGTTCGGGTTGTGGATGATTCGACCCTCCAGTTTGTGCTGAAGCAACCCTTTGCCGCATTTCCAACGGCGATCGCAGCGGCATACTTCGGCATTGCTAGTCCCAGCGCGATTCAAAAAGCAGGCGCAAATTATGGCACTCCCGCAGGCGGAGCCGTGGGAACCGGGGCATTTGTGTTCAAAGGGTGGCAGAGTGGCGATCGCATTACCTTAGAAAAAAATCCGAACTATTGGAAGCCAGAGTTACCGAAATCGAATCAACTGGTGATGCGGTTTGTGGGAGATTCCGGTGCGCGGTTGGCGCAAGTGAGAGCCGGACAAATTGACTTTACGGTCGAACTGGCTCCCGATCAAAAGACAGAAATTGAGCAAGATCAGAATTTAACTGTGGCGAATCGTCCTTCGTTTAATGTGGGCTATCTGGCATTAAATCCAAGCTTTAAGCCATTGTCGGATGTGAGAGTGAGACAGGCGATCGCTCATGCGATTAACAAGCCAGCGATCGTGCAAGCTTTCTGGAAAGGGTCAGCGCAAACCACCCCGCACTTTGTTCCACCTGCGCTCGACTGGTCAACTTCGCCGAAGCTGCAAGACTATGATTACAATCCTCAGAAAGCTAGAGATTTACTGAAGCAAGCAGGCTTTCCGAATGGGTTTGAAATTGATTTATGGTATATGCCTGTGGCGCGTCCTTACTTTCCGACCCCAAAACCGATCTCCGAAGCATTCGCCGCAGATCTGCAGGCGGTTGGAATTCGTGCCAATTTGAAAACAAAAGATTGGGCGGCGTATCTTGCCGATCGCAATAAAAATCCAGGTTATCCGATGTTTATGTTGGGCTGGACGGGCGATTATGGTGATCCGGATACCTTTTACTATCCGCATTTTGGGCCGGGTAGCACGACAGATTTGGGCGGATGGAAAAACGATCGCGTCACCCAACTTCTGAATCAAGCCAGAGCGACTAGCGATCGTTCAGCTAGAGCAAAGCTTTATGCAGAAGTAGATGAGATCATTCATCGTGAAGCAGTGCGATTGTCGATCGTGCATTCTGATCCATTGCTCGTACAGCGTAAAACGATTACCGGATGGACACCTAGCCCATTGGGGGCGGAACCCTTTGAAGCGATCGCAAAACAATAGTAGGAGATTTAGAGCTTGGGGTGTGGGTTTCGGCGATCGGAGGCATATTAATGAGAATAATTGCCTATTTGTAGTAGAGCCGTTATCCTACAGAGGCTAGGTTTGCTTTGGCTCGGTCTTGAACTGCGAAGTTGCATCATTGAGAGTAATTATCGACAGTTAAACTGATCGAAGTTTATGAGAACCTAGTCTTCTGTCATCAGCGAACCAATCATGCGCGATCTCAATTTAGAAAAAACAACCCATTTGCTCAATTCCATCATGGAAGCTGAGTTAGCAGGCGTAGTACGATACACGCACTATTCACTCATGGTTACAGGGCCTAATCGTATCCCGATCGTGCAGTTTCTCAAGGGACAGGCGAGTGAATCCCTGCTCCACGCTCAACAAGTTGGAGAAATTCTCACGGGACTCGAAGGACATCCAAGCTTGAAAATTGCGCCGATCGAAGAAACGGACAAGCACTCGATTTACGACATTCTGCTTGAGAGCCTCAACCACGAAACGGCAGCATTGAATCTCTACAAACAGTTGTTAGATGTTGTGGAAGATGCCAGCATTTATCTTGAAGAATTTGTACGCGGTATGATCGGGCAGGAAGAACTGCACGGGATGGAACTGAAGAAAATGCTGCGAGATTTCCATCCAGATTTAACTTAATTTTCGAGCGAGGAAGCTGCCGAGTTCTAAGCCTAAACATCCGATCGCGGCACTTCCTAACCCGTACAAAAGCGCAAGACTGGGATTTCCAGATTTCACTAAGACCGAAGTTTCAAGCGCGTAAGTTGAAAAAGTTGTGTAGGAGCCGAGAAACCCAACCGCAAAGAATAAGCGAAGTTCTGGGGTGCCGATGCTGCGTTCTAGAAAGAAGGTGACAAAGAAGCCCATCACCATTGCACCTGTGATATTGATAAAAAAGGTGCCATAGGGGAACTGTATGCCAAACCATCGCGCAAACAGCAGCGTGAGATAGTAACGGCTCAATGCACCTGGAATCGCACCCAAACTAATCGCGATCGCGCTGCGTAAGGTTGGATCTAGTGTTGCAAATGGATTCACTTTAGTTTTGCTGATTGCGACTCTTCGGTGGATTTAATTCATTACACTTTGCCTTCGCAGTTTCATAAGCTTGTGTATATTCTTTACCACCTAGCATGACATCGCCATAGTATTCATAAGGCGTTGATCCGTAGATGGGCAAGGGATCATCTTCGGGATAGTCTTCTTTGGCTTCTTCGATCGCTTGTCTAAGCCGCTTGGGAGTGAGTTTTTGGGCGGCGTAGTAGTGGAGTTGTTCGGGTTTGCGGTTGAAGTGCGGGAAGGTTGGATCGAGGATACGATCGTCTAACTCTAGCCAGCTATGTTCAACGGGCTTGTGAGGCGCTCCGGCAAACACAATGAATCCTTGAACGTACAGCGCTCCTTCAACAGTAGAAATTGCTTTCGCTGCGTTCTCAAAACTGGCTTTTGCTTTACTTTTGATGCGGGTCGCAACTTCGATCGATTGCTCGGCATCGAGTGGTTTATCCATGTGTCAGTCAACATCATTCTCTGTTCATCTCATTATAGAGATATAGAGATCCTGAGTTGAACTCAAGCTTGAATTCTCAAAAAGCGAAGGGTAGGAGCAACTCGAAAATGCTCCTACCCAATTCCTAAATATTAGATTAAGTGAATTAAAACTGTGCAATCTTACAGGTTGATTGAGTGGCAGAGCGTTTTACTACTGCATCTGGGACATCAGTGTAATCATGCCAACGCAGGACATCGCCAGTAACAAAACCAACCCGAATGATTCACCTAAGTGCTTTTTAGAGGCCTGCATATAACTGTCCTTTTATCTTTATGAGTGTCTTAACAGTATCAGTCTCTCTCAGGATCAAGTTAAAAAGTAATCTAACTTATGGTATTCAAATAAAACTTAATTCAAGAGATAGCTCTTACTCCGCTTCTCTATCAATCGGTGGATTGACAGTAATCTTTCTTAAAACTAAATCTAATCTTAGTTACATTCGCGATCGTGCAAGATTGATCCAATTAAAAGCACGAGAGGCGATGCTTGCCCCGCGCCTCTGAAAATGCCTGATTGTCGTCCCTTATATTGTTGTCTCTTATGTAGTACGGCTCTGCAATGCCCTCGATCGAGTGAATGATTTTCGTCAAAATTCTGTCCACTTGGTAGCTACCCCCCTAGAACGATGGCTCACGAGATCAAGGTTGCCAAGATCAAAGTGTGAATCACAAACAATTTCAGTGTGATTATCGTTGTTATTTGTAGGAATAAAGAAAATGGTGGTTAGCCAACAGCAAAAACGAGCGATCGGTGTATTTCTAGAGCGGGAAAGTGCAGAAAAAGCAATTCACACCTTGCAGGAATCTGGATTTGCGATCGACAAAATCTCTTTGATTGCGAAAGAAGCGGAACCCGCAGAGCAAGTGAGCGGGGTTGAAGTCAGCGATCACGTGGGAGATACAAAAGTGGTCAATTCAGCCGGTGTAGTTGGAAATACGCTGGCAGCGAGTGCCACAGGATTTTCTATCCTAGGATTGACCGCACTTGCACTTCCAGGACTCGGTGTTGTTTTGACAGCCGGAAGTTTAGGAGCAGCGCTGGCGGCGAGTGTTGCGGCGAGTGGTGTTGCTGTAGTTGCGGCGAATAACTTGGAGAAAGCCTTGATTGATTACGGTGTTCCGAGCGGGATGGCGGGACGATACGGTGATCACCTGCAACGCGGCGACTATCTGATCACGGTTGAGGGAAGTGAAGAAGAGATTCGTCAGGCTGAACAGGTGT
Organism: Cyanobacteria bacterium FACHB-DQ100; assembly: GCA_014695195.1. Classification (NCBI taxonomy): domain Bacteria; kingdom Bacillati; phylum Cyanobacteriota; species Cyanobacteria bacterium FACHB-DQ100. Next base: position 227,224 of record JACJNW010000034.1, read on the forward strand.
TTAAGCAGCAAGACATTCGCGAGTTAATGATCTACTAAGGTCTTCGGAATGTGAGTGCGATAAACGTATAGTTCTTTTCGTACCAAAAGACGGTTGTTTCAGTACACGCTGGAATTTCTTGATTTTGTTCGAGAAGAAAGCCGTGAGATTGGGCAAGTGCGATCGCTTGCTCAATTTCTGTCTTTGAAAAGATTGTCCAAGACAGTCCGAAAGGTTGAATCGATGAATCAACTGGAATTTTACTTTGCCAATAGTCCGCAGTTACGAATAACAACCCATTGGGCTTGAGCAATCGATAAGCTTCTTGGAAAAACGCATCGAGATTGACTCCATGTTCAATCACAGAAATACTGACAGCAACATCATAGGAACAGTCTGGAAATGAGGTGTCTGTCAAATCTCCTTGGTAAAGCTTGTAGTTCGATTGACTCGGTTTGATGGTGAAATCGATGCCATGCAAATCTTCAAAACCAAGAGTAGAGAGAAACTCAAGGGTGCAACAATCACCGCATCCCAGATCGATGATCTTAAACTGTTGATTAATTTCTGATGATTGTAGAAGTTGAGCGAGTAACCACTGATCCCAATTCTTCTCAATTGTAATGTGAGTGGGTAAACTTGCTTGTTGCAAAGCTTGTGTTGCGGTTTGAACTTCCTGCCAGTTTTGCAGCACTTCGATCATCGGCTGAGTCTTTTTAGTTGAGGGGCAGCTTTATTTTAACGAAAAAAAGTAGCCTTTTCTGGGCTACTTTCTTAAAGTTTTAGATTCTGAATGTTACTTGATCGCTGCAGCTTTAACTTCAGAGGATTTCACGAAGCCATAGTAGAACGCAATTCCTGCAACGATCGCATTCAGCAAGACATTTGCACCAAATAGAGGAGTCAGACCAAATAGAGTGTTGGTAAACGGAAGCAGTCCTAAGATTGCACCTGCTGCATACACGATCGCGAAGAGACGAGTGAATACGATCGAGCCAGTCAAGCTGGTAAATGCAGCAAGTCCCCAAACTCCAACCAGAATGCCAATTGCGTTATGGAAATAGTTGGTCGGGAACAATCCAAAGAGGTAACCGAAGCCCAGATTGGGAATAAAGTGTTCAGGGGGAGCCACAAAAGCAGGCACAAATCCAGCTAAACCGAGCAGCAGGAAGAACAGACCTAGACCTAAAGCACCATAACGAATCGGAGAAGTTGGTGCGCTTGTAGAGATTGATGTTGATTGCATGATTGTAATTTGGATATTAAAGATTTTGACAAACTGAGAGGCTTAACGAACTAGATGGAGAACCTCGCGTACCACGCTATATCCTGCTAAATCCCAGAGAAAATAAGCAATGAAACCAAGCATTGCTAACCGACCATTCCAAAGTTCTTGTTGAGGATTCCAGCCAAAGATCCAGGCGTTACGATCGGCACCATTATAAGCCGGAGTCACAGCGGGAACTTGATCGGTATTAATTGTTGAGCGTTCCATGTCAAGTGTTGAGCGTTCCATAAAATTGTTATTTATCTGACTGCACTGCCATACTAGCGAGCAACTTTATGGGTTTAGTCTGCCATTAGAAGCGGCTTTGGTCTATCTCCAAAGGCGGGACTTAATAGGAGAAGTCAGAGAAATAACTTAGGTGCGATCGACTAATATTTTTCCGTTGTATCCTGCTTGTTGATAGCGATTCAGGACATCTTGAATTGCCTGATCAGAACGGGTGTTGGAATCTACTAAGGCAACACATGCGCCTCCAAATCCTGCGCCCGTGAGCCGCGCTCCTAATATTCCTGGTGTTTCTTGCAGCATTGCAACGAGCCGATCTAATCCTTCTACAGAGACCTCATAATCATCGCGCAAGCTTGCATGAGAGGCATTCATCAATTGTCCGAATTGCTCAGCCGATACACCGCTTCGAGCTTCTAGAACACGATTGTTCTCGGTGATCACATGACGTGCTCTTTCTTTGAGCGGACTCGGTAAAGCTGCGATCGCGCTTACATCCTGCACATCTCGCAAAGCTGGAACATTAAGCAATTTAGCAGCCTCCTCACACTCTGCACGACGTTGATTGTATCCACTGCCTGCTAATGTACGAGGAATTCCACTATCAATGACTAGGACTTCTGCGCCTTGAGGAAAGGGTAGTAATTCACGATCGAGCGTTCGTGTATCCAGAAATAATAGATGATTCGTATCTGCTAAGCTGGATGCCATCTGATCCATAATGCCGCATTGAACATGGGCAAAGTTTCTTTCTGCATCTTGTCCAAACTGAGCAATCTTGACATCATCAATATTGAGATGGAGGAGCGATCGTAAAGCGCGTAACATTGCAACTTCTAAGGCTGCACTACTCGACAAGCCAGAGCCAATTGGAACCGAAGAAGTCACAAAGATGTTGAGCGGTGGAATGTTCAATCCTTGCTGTTCAAGGGTGCGAATACAGCCGATCACATAGCTACTGAACCCTTGAGGAATTGGATCATTTGGAGAAATGCTGACTTGCTCAGATAGTTCTTGCGAATAGATGTGATGTCGATCGTTCGGGCTAGCACCGAGATAAACAGTGGTTTGCTGGGGAATTGCAGTCGGCAACACAAAACCATCATTGTAGTCGGTGTGTTCGCCTAGTAAATTGACTCGTCCGGGCGCACTCGCTTGAACATCGGGAGAAGCGTTAAAGATTTGTTCAAAGGTGACTGTTGTGGCTGTCGTCATAGCAATTAGAACTTTTCTAAGGGGAGGGGGCGTTGTCGTCCGTTGACTTCGATGCTTTTCCAATGTGGATCAAGCGTGAGATTTTCGAGGCGATTATCTTCGTGAAGTAGGAACGTGTCTTCGATCTTGGCTCCGACTAAGCTAGGATTCCAAGCCATTGCCATGTTTGCGGATAGTCGATCGCTTGTTTCAGGATCAGCAACTACTTCGCGAGATAGATACCCAGTAGTTCCGCCTTGGTGGTGTTCGCGAATAGCGTTGGGATAGCCTTGTTGCTCGTATGCGCTTTGTAGGGTGTGGTAGATCTGATTGAGCGATGTTCCAGTTTGACAATGATCGAGCGCGATCGCTTCGATTTCTCGCACTTGTTGATGTCGGGTTGCTTCTTGATCAGATAGTCGATCGAAGTAAATAAAGCGAGTGAGATTTGCATACAGACCAAAGCCACGGGCGCAAAAGACTAACATTGCCATCTGTCCAATTTTTTCTTGCTTCGGAAGGGTGTGGCGATACTTAGGCAAGCGAACTTCTCCAGCCGCAAGCGTGAGGGCGGGGCGTAGTCCACGAGTCCAGAGAGCAGCCGCTCCCGCTCCGGCAAGTTGAACTTCTGTCCAATCTGGTGAAGCTTGGGTCAGAACTTCGGTCATTGCTTCGCTGGCGAGTTTTCCGACTTGGCGGTAGCGATCGATTTCACTCGGTAATAACATTCGTTTGTGATCGATCAGCGATCGTGGCAAATTGCCTTCGATATCACTGATGACTTTGCCGCCTTGAGTCACTTTTTGCACAAAAGACTCACGATCAGCTTTCTTTGCCCAAGGAGCGATCGCCCATTGATAGTCTGAGCTGCTGGGAACCTCTTCGTCTTGAAGTCGCTGAGCTTCGATCTCATCGGTCAGAATCCATGCACCATTGAGTGTGACTAAAACTTCAGCAACTCCTGTGTCTGCCGCAAGTAGCACCATGTTCGAGCCGCCTGCGGTTGCCCACGCAAACCAATCAATTCCGCTCAATCGCAGACCAGATGCTCCAGCTTCCTGTAAGGCTTCGCGCATCCAGGTTAGTTTTTGACTGATTTCGGTAGTGCGATCGTCGCTTGCGGGTGTGGGACTGAGTTGAGATTGCATTTCTGTTGCTCCTGATGCTTAGACCGTTACTCTGTCTTCGATTTGCACAGCGACAGCTTGTAGTTCTTTGGCTTTTTCTTCAGGAAGGGCATCATTCGCGAACATTCCGGCAGCAAGTTCAGTTCCTGCCAGATACTTGAGGCGATCGGCGGTGCGATAGGGCGGATAGAATTCTGCGTGTAAGTGCCATTCTGGATGCGGCTGACCATCGATCGGTGCTTGATACCATGCCATCAGATAAGGAAACGATCGCTGCCACAATCCATCGAACTTCATGGTTACAGTCTTGAGTGCTTTGGCAAGTCCTTGACGCTGATCAGGAGTCAGATCGATCAAGGTTGCTACGGGATCGATCGGAGCAATCCAGACTTCATAGGGATAGCGGGCACAGATAGGGACAAACGCGATCGCGAAATCATCGCGGTACAAAATTCGCTGATCATCAGTAATCTCTTGCTGAATCAAGTCCTGCAACAATCCGCGCTGATGTTGTTGATAGTAGGTTTGCTGCTGTTGCCCCATGTTTGCAGGAACAGGCGGAACAAATGGATACGCATAGATTTGCCCGTGTGGATGGTGCAGTGTTACGCCAACTTCGACACCTTTATTCTCAAACGGGAGAACATATTGGATTTGGTCAATCTCTCCAAGAGCACGGGTACGATCGCCCCACACCTGAATCAGTAACTCAATATGATTGAGCTTGAGTGAGCTAAGGGATGATTGTGGATTTTGATCAAACACAACGACTTCACACGCGCCATTGGCAGGGAGTGTGTTAACAATCTCATGCGGGGCTGTGTTGGCAGTGGGAACCATTGACGGAAAGCGGTTCTCGAACACAGCAACATCATAGTTTCCTTGAGGAAGTTCGGTCGGAAACTGAGGATCATGCGTGGGCGCGAGTGGATTGTACTCTGGAGGCGGCATGAACGTTCGCCCTTGTCGGTGGCTCGCATAACAGACCCATTCACCGCGCAACGGATGCCACCGCAGATGAGGACTTGCCTGAATCGGATCAGGGCTAGGACTGGGGGCAACAATATCGGGTGCGATCGCGTTTCGACTATACAAGATCAGTTTGCGACCGTCCGGTTTTAGCAGCGTTTGGGAATACATAAGCTTTTCACCTTGAGGGGATCTCTATCCATCCTGATGGCTTGGGTTTGCCCCCTAAATCCCCCACAAGTGGGGGACTTCAAACCAAAACCTTTCGATTCTTAAAGTTTTTCTAGGGGGCAACCATCCGCTTGCAACAAAGCAAAACACAATTTCAAAGCTTAGGTTGAAGAAAGAGATTTTGCTCCATTGCCATTGCTTGAAACCGTCGGGGTCTCTTGATCGCCTGCCATTGCTTTCTTCACCACCTGAACATCTTCGGGGTGCCAAGTTGGACGCTCTGAAATCTTCGCGTAGGTAGTAAGGGCTTGAGCAACGACTTGATCCATGTTGTAGTATCTGTAAGTTGCTAAGCGTCCGACAAAGTGTACTCCTGGAGTTGCATCTGCAAGCTCTTTGTACTTCTTGTAGAGTTCCGCGTTTTCAGGACGCGGAATCGGATAGTAAGGATCGCCTTCTGCTTGGGGGAATTCGTAGACAACGCTCGTTTTGGGATGCTCTTGTCCAGTCAGATACTTGAATTCTGTAATGCGAGTGTAGGCTTGTTCGTTTGGATAGTTCACCACTGGAGCCGATTGGAATAAAGGCTTATCGTGGGTTTCATGTTTGAATTCGAGCGATCGATACGGCAATTTACCAAAGCGGAAATCGAAGAATTCGTCTACAGGGCCGGTGTAAACAATCTCGCGATGGGGAATCACCTTCTGAATTTCGCGATAGTCCACGTTCAGCATGACTTTAATGTTCGGATGCGCCAACATATTCTCAAACATCCGAGTAAAGCCGTGGAGCGGCATGGCTTGATAGGTGTCAGTGAAATAGCGATCGTCGCGATTGGTACGGGTCGGAACTCTAGCGGTGACTGACTTATCCAGCTCAGAAGGATCAATGCCCCATTGTTTGCGCGTATAGTTGCGGAAGAATTTTTCATAGAGTTCGCGTCCGACTCGGCTCACAACGACATCTTCAGAAGTGCGAATATAGTCTTTTTTCTCGGCAACTGAGGCGAAGAACTCTTCTACCTGGAACGAGGTTAGATTTAAGCCATAAAGTTTATTGATCGTATCGAGATTGATTGGGATCGGGAGCAGTGAACCATCGACACTTGCCAGCACCCGATGTTCATACGGTCGCCATGCGGTGAAGTTCGAGAGATAGTCAAAGACATCGCGAGAATTGGTGTGGAAGATGTGCGGGCCATAACGGTGGACTAAGACCCCCGCATCGTTGTAATGGTCGTAAGCATTACCGCCAATGTGAGTTCTACGATCGCAAATCAGCACTTTTTTTCCGGACTGGCTTGCTAATCGTTCTGCGATTACGCTGCCTGCAAAACCCGCACCCACAATTAAATAATCAAACATTAGAAGTTCTCCGAGAATTCAAAATAACTGCGTCAATCTGCTGCATCATCGCCTCCCAGGTTTGATCCCAGGAAATTTTGGCGAGAAAGTCCTCGACATGCTCAGGCTGTCCCTGCTGCATAGCAAGTTCGACTTGATCGATAAATTCCTCAGCGCGATCGGCAATGTGAACCAGTCCGGCTTCTCCATAAGGGCGGACTACATCCCGAATGGAGGTTGAAACCACTGGCTTCCCGGCTGCAAGATATTCCGGGGTTTTAGTAGGACTGATAAACCGTGTGGATTCATTTAATGCAAACGGCAACAATGCAACATCCCAATGCGCCAGGTAATGGGGTAATTCTTGATAAGACTTACTGCCTAAGTAGTGAATATTAGGGCGACAGGGAAGAGAACCGGGATCAATCTTCGCAACCGGACCAATTAACACTAGCTGCCAGTCAGCTCTAGCTTGAGCAATCCTATCGACTAACTCTAAGTTCATTCTTTCATCAATTACACCATAAAATCCCAAACGTGGATGAGCAATGCCAGCTTGATCTTGGGGATCAACTGTAATGCTTTTCGCTTGGGCAAAGTGGGCAGCATCGATGCTACTTGGAAAAGCATGAACATTCGGATGCTGATGTTGTTTGGCTTCGTAGAGGCTTTGTCCTCCGGTAAACACGACATCTGCACGTTTGAATAGTTCTGTTTCCCAGTCTTTTAGAGCGTTTGAAGCTCCTTTAAAGGCAGAGAGTTCGTCCATGCAATCATAGACGATACAGAGGGGATCAAGGTGATTTGTGAATGATAGTGCGATCGGAGTGTAGTACCACAGAATAGGTTTTGAAATGCCGTAGTCAGTAAATAGCTCATCAATCAGCGTTTGCATCATGGTAGCGGTCATTTCCTGGCTCATTCCACTGGGCAGATGGGGAACAACGACCCAAATGCCGCAGTCACGTTGACTGATTTCCAACCGCCAAGAAGCATTCGCTTCATACTTGGGTTCTTCGATAAAGAAGGTTCGGCGCTGTGTAGCACAACGGGTGAGTAGATGCTGCGGGCGCTGATATACGAAGTCCCAGCGCAAATGCGACAAACAGACTAGATCGGGCAATACGCGCTCCATCAAGCCAGAATCAGGGGAATGCTGGCTTTCTGAGATAGATGCACTTTTGATAAAGGGCTTTCGGCTATTCCCGATCGAACCGCTATAGCCGTTCAATCCTGTGTTGAATAAGGACATAGATTTTTAAATTTCTGGATATTGCCTGAGTTGCAATCACAAATTCAAAAATAGTCACAACTGCTCATCTTTCCTTCTATCTGAAGAGTTGGAAATGCTTGATAAAACAAAAAAAGATGCGCTGGGTAGATACCGAAATCTATTGATTTGTTAATAACTTTTTTAAGATAGATAAAACAATGGAGCTACTTTGTAAAAGTTCTTCTATCTCAAGTTAGAATTAGTTTGAGCTATAATATACGTATAAGCACTCTTGTCTCAATGTGCACTGGGACTATAAGCTACACTCCTTTTGCTAAAAAATTGGTACTCCCCAATAAAACAAGGATTCGTTCTTTTTGGTTCTGTGTAACAAAACAATCTTCATTAGAAAAGTAAAGTTTTATCAGGAGTAATAATTTTGATGTTAGGTTTTAATCTGCTGTTCACGCGCATCGAAGCAAGGCGCATTTTCTCCTAATTGAAGGAGTGACTTTCCATGAAACTACTCGGTAAAAGCCTCGACAGTATTGCTCAGTCTGCCTCTAGCCCGATCGCACTTTGTCGTCAACTCGAAACAGGTTATCCGCGCCCGCAGCTTCAGCGATCGCAGTGGATCAACCTCAATGGGTCGTGGAAATTCTCCTTTAATGATCAAGGAGATTGGAAACAGCCCGATGATGTACCTGAATGGACACATACGATCGAAGTTCCTTTTGCTCCTGAAACAGAGAAAAGTGGCATCGGTGATACTGGCTTTCACGCTTATTGCTGGTATGAGAGAGAATTTGAAGTTCCGAGTGATCATCAACGGGTGCTGCTGCACTTTGGCGCAGTAGACTATCAAGCTTCGGTTTGGGTCAATGGTCGCTATGTTGGGGGTCATGAAGGCGGATATACCCCGTTCAGCTTTGAGATCACGGAATTTCTTCAACCGGGAATGATGCAGCGCGTGACGGTGTTGGCACAAGATGATCCGTTTGATTTGGCGAAGCCTAGAGGAAAACAGGATTGGCAGCTAGAGCCGCACAGCATTTGGTATCCCCGTACAACTGGAATCTGGCAAACCGTTTGGGTTGAGTGTGTCCCACAAACCTATATCGAGAAAATTCGTTGGGCACCGCATTTTGAGCGTTGGGAAATTGGATTTGAAGCCTCGATGGTGGGCGCAAACTGTGATGACTTGTACATCAAAGTGCGTTTGAGCGTGGGCGATCGATTGTTGGTGAATGACACTTACGAAGTCGTTAACGAAGATATCAACCGCCGGATTGCATTGTCCGATCCGGGAATTGACGACTATCGTAATGCTTTGTTGTGGAGTCCTGAGAAACCAACATTAATCGATGCTCAGATTCAGCTTTGGCATCAAGGCACGTTGATCGATGAGGTGAAGTCCTACACCGCAATGAGAACCGCGAACATTCAGCGCGATCGCTTTATGCTGAATGGTCATCCTTACTATCTGCGGTTGGTATTGGATCAGGGTTATTGGGCGGAAAGCCTGATGACTCCGCCATCGGATGAAGCGCTGCGTCAAGATATTGAACTGACGAAGCGGATGGGCTTTAACGGCGTTCGCAAGCACCAAAAGATTGAAGATCCGCGCTTCTTATATTGGGCGGATGTGATGGGATTATTGGTCTGGGAAGAAATGCCCAGTGCTTATCGGTTCACTCGTAAGGCGGTTGAACGAATTACGAAAGAGTGGACAGAGGTGATCGATCGCGATAGTAGCCACCCTTGTATTATTGCCTGGGTGCCGTTTAATGAATCTTGGGGGGTTCCGAACCTGACGGAAACCGCAGCGCAACGGCACTATGTTCAGGCGTTGTACTACCTGACAAAAACGCTTGATCCGACTCGTCCGGTGATCGGCAACGATGGTTGGGAGAGTGCGACGACAGATATTCTGGCGATTCATGATTATGACAGCCAGCCCGATCGACTGGGTAAGCGCTATGGCTCTGAAGTGAAATTGTCGGATTTGTTTGAGACACAGCGACCGGGCGGACGAATTCTGACGCTGGATGGCTATCCGCACCAAGGGCAGCCGATCATGCTGACGGAGTTTGGTGGAGTGGCTTACACTCGCCCGACCGATGATCAAGCGGATAAAGCTTGGGGCTACGATCGTTCTTCGGATATCTGTGATCTTCAGCAGCGCTATCACAAGCTTCTGAATGTGGTGAACCGCGTTGAGATGTTTAGTGGATTCTGTTATACGCAGTTAACAGATACTTTCCAAGAGGCAAATGGCTTGCTTTATATCGATCGCACACCAAAGTTTGATATCAATGCGATCGAGGCGGCGACTCTGGGACATGAGACGATCGCTGAGATTGCGGAATGTGCGATTACGCCTCAGTGCAGTGGATCTTGGCAGAGTTAGTCCGGCGTGATTGATGGGTTTCTGCTGCGGTTGAGCCGTTGAATGCCCCCTAAATCCGCCATGAGTGGGGGACTTTAAGAAAAAAGAGATTTCCTTGGATTGGGGAATCTCTTTTTTCTTAAAGTTACTGAGTAGAGACTGCGGTGGAGGGTGTCAAAGTGTTGGATAGTTGCATTAAGCAGTGTGCAAGCCGATCTAAACCAAGGCGTTCAGTCGCTGAAATAAAGACTGCATCGGGGTAAGATTGCTGCACTTGCTCTAAAGTGTTGCGATCGACCCGATCGACTTTGTTAAACACCAAGATTGCGTTTGGGGGTATTGCGGGTAGTTCAGATAACACCGTGTTCACGGATTCTAGATGCTGCTCCCAAGCGGGATGAGAGAGATCGAGAACATGAAGGAGTGCATCGGCTTCGGTGACTTCTTCGAGGGTGGCGCGAAAGGCATCCATTAGCGCAGGTGGCAGATCATGGATAAATCCAACCGTGTCTGTTAGCAATACATCGCGGCGATCGTGCGTGTCTGGATCAGTGATTGTTAAGCGGCGAGTGGTTGGATCAAGTGTGGCAAATAGTTGATCGGCAACATAGACATCGGCCTGGGTGAGAACGTTTAGAAGCGTTGATTTGCCTGCATTGGTGTAGCCGACAAGGGCGATCGTGGGGAGCTGCTGGCGATCGCGCTGCTGACGGAGACGGGCGCGATGGGCTTGCAGTTGATTGACTTCTTGCTGGAGTTGAGTAATTTTTCGCTGAATGGTGCGGCGTTCGGTTTCTAGCTTGGTTTCACCGGGGCCGCGTGTTCCAATTCCTGCACCTAAGCGAGACATTTCTTGCCCGCGTCCGCGCAATCGCGGCAAGGTGTATTCAAGCTGTGCGAGTTCGACTTGGAGCTTTCCGGCTTGCGATCGCGCTCGTTGGGCAAAGATATCTAAGATGACCTGGGTGCGATCAACCACGCGCACTCCGATTTGTTCTTCCAAGTTCCGCGCTTGGGTGGCAGAGATATCTTGATTGAGAACGATGAGATTTGCCCCTAATCGCTGTGCTTCTAAGGTGACTTCTTCGACTTTGCCGTGACCAATCACGGTTTGGGGATGAGGGTGCGATCGTTTTTGCTGTACGACTCCAACAATTTCACCTTTGGCGCTTTCGACGAGGCGGCGCAATTCATCAAGGCTGTCTTGGAAGCGACGATCGGACATTCCATCAGTTTGAAGTCCGACGAGTAGAGCGCGATCGTGATCAGACTGAACCGTTTGTAATAAGTCGAATCCGGCATCTTGGATGTCGCTTTCCCAGTCGTGAATCAATTCGTCGGCATCTTGTTCAAATAGAGATTGGAGCGGGAACGTTTCAACTTGCCAGGGTTGGTCAAAGTCGGGAGTAAGATGCGCTAAGTAAGAGTGCTGGATTAAGGCTTTTGCCTGATTGGACTTTGTATCGGCTAAGGTAAGAACGACCATTGCATCGAGACGCTGACGCAGCATGGCGATAAAGGCGCTGGCATCGGGCGGATGAAACTGAGCAACCAAGCAGCGAATTCCACTGAAACGATCGCCGCTTCGACGAGGTAACTCAGAGTCAGGAAGGCGGGTTTGCATTGGAGTGCCAATTCCAACGCGGATAACTTGTCCGCGACGATTAATATAACAGCAGAGCGGTTGATGAATGAGTTGGCTGAGGGCGGCTAATTGGTCAGCAAATTCTGGAGTGATGAAGCGATCGTCCGCTAATCGTTCCTCGTATAGCTGCTCAATTTGCTTGATATGTGTGGATTTCAAGCCCTGAAGATTACCATGAAGCGTTGCCATGAGGTAAACCTGCAAATCTGCGATTCCTCAACCATAAAGAGTTGCTCCTCTGTCAACCTCTGACTTGGGTAGGAGGGAGTCTGGAGGGTTAGTTCAAAGGAATAAACATCCTTAGAATAGATTGGCTAGGTATTTGGAATTATCCAAGGCGCGCAAGTTAGATCTATGAATTTAACTACAGATAGATAGCAGGGTTGATCGCTCCTAATACTATAAGGAAACAAAATTATTGAATTGATGTATTTAGCTGATCACTAAGTCGATAACTTTCTGAGTTACAACTTAGTGAACATTCGCGCTGTAAGCAGTTGTGAATGTTTCAAGTTAAGAATTTGTCACATTAAATATCGACTCCACTTAAATCTGAAGGGATGTCATGAAAGACTATTTTTCGGTGAGCACTCGTTCTTCGTTGTCTGACGCAGGACTTCAGAGTGCAGGCATAGCTCCAGCTACTGTAACTGAGTTATGGAAACAACAGTCTCCTTATAATCGAAGCGAATTGAATATAGGTATTGTGCATTTTGGTCCGGGTCGTTTTTTCCGGGCGCACCTTGCACGTATTATTCATCAACACTTGTCTCAAAAGGATCTGCAATGGGGAATTTGCGGTGTGAGCCTTAGAAGTCATCGCACGATCACGAAGTTGCAGCCTCAAGACTTTCTTTATACTTTAACTGAGCGCTACATCGGGGATGAACATCATGAGTCAGCAGATGTGATTGGTTCGATCAAGCACATGATTGATGGTGCAGCAGAGCCGAACACTGTGCTTGAGCTAATGGAATCGCCTACGGTTCATTTGGTCACATTGACTGTGACTCAAGCCGGTTACTGTCTGGATTCACGGTTTGCTTTAGATATTAATCACCCTGGAATTGTGCATGATTTGAAGCATCCAACTCATCCAACGACTGCGATCGGGTTCATTGTGGAAGCCTTGCGTCGTCGTCGTGATCGTGGCATTGCACCTTTTACTACACTGTCTTGTGATAACTTACCGAGAAACGGGGAGATTTTACAAAGAGCGGTGCTAACTTATGCAGAACAGGTTGATTCAAGTCTTGCAGAGTACATTGTAAATAATGCAACTTTCCCGAATACTGTTGTCGATCGAATTGTACCGCAAGCGCATGAAGCTGATAAGGAGCATTCGTATCGATTATTACAGGTTCGCGATCGTTCACCGATTGTGACTGAACCGTTTTGGCAGTTTGTGGTTGAGGACAAGTTTAGCAGCGATCGACCGATGTGGGAAGAGATCGGCGTGACGATGACGGACGATATCACTCCTTTTCTGCATCTCAAATCTAGATTTCTAAATGCAGTTCACTCATTTATTGCTTGTTTGGCAGTTCGGGGTGGGATTGAGTGTGTCCATCAAGCACTGAGATTTCCAGAGTACCACTTATTTCTGCGGTTATTGATGGATGATATTACCGCTGCAACTCCGGTTGTCGATTCAATGTGCGAACAGTATGTTGATCAGGTGTTACTGAGATTAAGCAATGAAGCGACTCCTGACAAAATCGAGCGAATTGCGGCAGAAACTTCTCGAAAAATTGGGAAGTATATTGCTCCAATCTTGAAAGATGCTCATGCTCAAGGGGTGAGTTTAAGACGATTGATGTTGCCGATCGCGGCTTGGATGCTGACCATCCGAGAGGGTGCGAGTGAGCTTGGTCAGTCGTTTGAAGCCAACGATAAGCCAGAGGTGATTGCGGCGATTCAAACAGGGAAGCCATTGAGTGAAATGCTTGGATTAGAGCCGGGAGAGTGTTGCGACTTGCTCGATCTGGAGTGCGATCGGGCAATGTGGGAGATTCGGACACGCGGACTATCGGCTACACTCAGATATTACAGTCAGGAGCATTTTGAGCATGACATCGTTTCAGCCGCATAAGGTCGTTTTGTTTGACCATGACGGAACTGTTGTGGATAGCGAGATTGTGGCGTTAAAGAGCGCGTGGAAATTAACGGCTGAGGTGGTTTGCGAGTTTCCGGGGGCACGTCACTATGATTTGCCAGACTTTATCAAGCACTTTGCAGGGAAACCGTATCGAGAGATTTTGGGGCAAATTTATGCAGATGCACCGATGGCTTTAGCGGAGGCTGACATTCAGCGATTGGTGCTGGAGGAAGAAGATCGAGCGATCGATCACTTGAGCATTGATGCAAAGCCAACTGAGGGAACGCCTGCGGTGCTAGAGGAGTTGTGCGATCGTGGCATTGAGTTTGCGCTAGTGAGCAACAGTAGTCTACGGCGGTTAAAGGCTTGTTTAGCAGCTTCGGAGTTAATGGAGTATTTTGGCGATCGTGTGTTTAGTGCGGCTGATTCTCTTCCGGTTCGCAGACCGAAGCCTTTGCCAGATGTCTATCTTTATGCGGCACAGTGTTTGAATGCAGAGGTATCAAATTGTATTGCAGTCGAAGACTCAATCAGTGGAGTAAAATCTGCGGTTGCGGCTGGAATTCCAATGATTGTAGGGTATGTGGGCGGCACTCACATTACTGAAGATGAACGTAGCGATCGTGTCTCTGTACTGCGATCGGCGGGTGTTCATTGTGTGATTGAACAGATGTCTGAATTGATTCCATTGCTCTAAATCTGTCTCAAGAAAGAGAGTCTTTTTGAATGCTCTCCCCTAAGTTTAATAATGGGATTGAGTTAGTAACAGAAAGCTTTATGAATATTATTGGTAGAATCAAGCTTCCCAAGTCAGTTGATATTGCTCAATTGTATGTTCAATGTGATGGAGCAGTATCGATTGATGATCAGGAAGGCAGCAAAAAGATAGTTCTGGGTCAAGGTGGAACGGTTTCTTCTAGCTCTTATTTCAATTCATTTTACGAAAGCTACTACGTTAAATACACCTCGCTTGAATCTATCTATTATGTGCTAGAGCTAGAGGGTGATTTTAAGGTTACTGTTTACAGAGAAGTCGCTGAAAGTAATGCAAGAGAAGCAATTTTAGAACAACATCTTGAGCAGTGCGAGCTTTCTACGCCTGTGAAGCTGGCTGCGATCGATCTGGTTCAAACCGAAAATGCAGGCAGAATCTATGCTGAGATTACTTGCCTCAGTGAACAGGGAATTTTCGGGTCTGGCTGGATTGCGACGGATCAACCGAAAGCTAGGGAAGTTTCACTTGGCATTGTGATTTGTACGTTCAAGAAAGAGGATTACGTTAGAAATACTCTTTCGACGCTGCTGCAAGATGAATTGTTGCACGATCGCGATTTAAAGATTTTTGTTTCGGATAATGGTCGGACACTTGATCCGAATGAGTTTGCAGATTCGAGAGTGAAGCTATTTCCGAACATGAATGCGGGTGGTAGTGGTGGCTTTACCAGAGGCATCATGGAGGTTTTAGCAGAAGGTAGCTCGACTCATCTTCTATTGATGGATGATGATGTCGAGTTAGAAAGCGAAAGCGTTTTTCGACTGTTCTCGGTGCATGAGTATGCGAAGACGGAGTTGATCATTGCGGGTGGCTTGCTGAACTTAAACAGAAAATGGTCTTTGTATGAGGCAGGCGCAACCTACAACGAGGCTTCTAAAACGAAGGGTGCATCTGACTCACTGATGCCATTGAACTATGATTTAGATTTGCGGGATACTAAGGTTCTGAATCAATTGTTGAGGGAAGTGGATGCAGATTATGGTGGGTTTTGGTTCTGCTCTTTCTCGAAAGCGTTGGTAGAGCGGATCAAACTGCCGTTGCCGTTGTTTATTAAGCTCGATGATGTTGAGTTCTGCATGAGAGCAAAGCGGAAGTTTGGCATTCCGATCGTCACCTTCCCGTCGATGGCAGTATGGCATATTCCCGCTTCTGCAAAGAACCTCAATTGGGAAGCATACTACTATTTCCGCAATGATTTGATTACTTATGCAATGCACTTCTCACCGAACTATAAACATACGGTGACTAATCTGACCAAAGAGATTATGCAGGCGTTGTTAAAGCCAGATTACGATCGTGCTCAGATGCTGATTAAAGCATTTGAGGACTATCTGAAAGGGACGGAGTTGATTAAGGGTGCTAATCCAGAGTTGACTCACCCGATGACGCTGAAGCTGAGTCGGAGCTATGAAAATCAAATCGAGATTGATACTTTAGCAAGCGTTGAGCTTTTAGCACGTTGGGCAAGTGTTGCAGAACAAGGGCGCACGCGCTGGGAGGATGCGAGTCAGGACTGGAAAAATGCTTATGCAGAGCTAACGTCTGAGGCGTTTTGGCGGGAGTATCTAGGGCTGAAAGAGATAGCTTACTCACGGGCGATCGGGCAGTAATTTGAAAGGCGATCGCTGGAGTTTTTCATTATCTTCATCGTCAGTTGTGTCAGCGGTATAACGCTAAGTTGAGCGGCGGCGGACTGCCTCGAACTCCCACAAACGCTCTCTGTTCCGTCCGCACCAACGCAGTGTTGAGTTGCTGGCAATTGATTAGAAGCTTTATCTCTTAATCTAGAGAAAACCACTGAGATTAGGAAATTGGAATTTTAATGGTAAATTCAGTTCCCTTTCCCAATTCAGAGATTACATCGATCGTCCCCTGATGCTTTTCGATAATTTGATGGCAGATTGATAGTCCTAATCCTGTCCCTTTGCTGCTAGGCTTTGTCGTAAAGAATGGATTAAAAATTCTCTCTTTAATTTCAGGAGGAATTCCATTTCCATTATCTTGAATGCTGATACAAACCTGTTTAGAGCCAGCTACACAGGTTTGTATCACAATCTGCTTGGATTTTACATCAGTCTCAAATAATGCATCAACAGCATTGGAAAGAATATTCATAAATACTTGATTTAATTGAGATGGATAACACAAAATTTTTGGCAAATCTCCATATTTTCTAACGACCTCAATACCTTGCTTTAACTTGTGGTTGAGAATCAGTAATGTGCTATCGATTCCTTCGTGTAGGTCCACATCTTTTTGTTCTGCCTCATCCAATCTAGAAAAGTTGCGTAATGACAGAACAATATCTCTAATCCGACTGGTTCCCGTTTGCATTGATGCAACTATACGTGGTAAATCAATCAATAAAAACTCAAGGTCAATCTCCTCCATGCAATCAGTGATTTCAGGAGAGGCTTGTGGAAAGTACTGTTGATAAAGTTTAAGTAGGGTTATGAGAGACTGAACATACTGGTCGATGTGGGTGAGATTACCGTTGATAAAGTTAACCGGATTGTTGATTTCATGAGCAATCCCTGCCACCATTTGTCCCAACCCAGACATCTTTTCAGCCTGAATCAGTTGTGCTTGAGTTCTCTGTAAGTTTTCGAGAGCCTGTTCTATGTCTCTAGCTCTCGCCTCTGCAAGTGTGGCAATCTCCTCCTTGCCTCTTAAAATATCTTTTAGTTTCACTTCCCGTTCTGCTAACTCATCCATTAATCGACTCTTCGCTTGCAAAAGAAAGAGAAAATCAGCAGCAGAGTCGTGAATTGCAAAGTCTTTTAATTTGATTCCAATGTGGTTTAGCTGGCTAATTTCTGTAACGACTGGGGAACCCAGAAAGAAAATGGCCTCGCAGTCATCAACAGGTATCATCTGCCCTTTTAAAGTCATTTCACTATGGAGCGATTTCAGAATAAATATGCTGTGAGATTGCTTACTAATGGCAGCAAAATTAGCAGTTTGAATAATAGGGCGGTTAATCTGGAAGCACTTGGTAAACTGTGACCCGATGATGTCAGGAATAAGCCGCTGCAAAACTTCTCCAGATTGGATGATTGTGCGATCGCCATTAAACACAAAATGAAAAGGAAATGACTTCGCAAGTAAGTGGGGTGGCAAAGTGAATTGGGGCTGCATGAAAAGTTCAGTTGGGTTTATATTGGATGGTAAACTCATCATGATCTGCACCCTCAGACTTGCTTTGAATTTGGGTAACTTCAACATCTGTATTCAAGTGCGTACCCAAGCCTTTCACTAATCCCACCACCATCGGAGCTAACCCCTCTCGATGTGAATGATAGTGAAGGTGTAGCTTTTGTCCTTCAATTTCCTCACAGTCAAAAGATGGCGGCTGGAGTTTTGGAAAACTTATTCCGACACGGGTATGAAGGTCATCTAGATTCTGTAAAAATTCGGGAAGCGTATCGCCGCTCATCGCCATCAGTTCCCCATACCCTTCTTCAGAGGTGTATTGCACCCAGAACTCTCCAAAGGCTTGCATGATTGCTGAAGCAGGTAGACCCAAAACAAGACTTGCAGCCTTTACAAGCCTATGGGTTACATCATCCGGGTAAGACTCCATGCTGATGAAAGTATCAACTTCAACTTCAGCCTTATGCTGAATCTTATTCCAGGTTTCTTCACCGAAGCGACTGCACACCATGTCGCGAATTGCTTTGTTGACTAAGCCGTACATAAAACCTCCTGTAGTGCTGTTTCAGAATTGCTATGTAGCTTGTCTGCAACCTCTTTGAGATTAGGTTGCTTGAAAGTTGATCGGCAAAATGCTCCCTATAGAATAGGTTGCCCACTTCTGAAGTAAATTTGCTAGTTTTGGTACAAATGGAGTGATTACATACCGTGTCGTTACTAGAAGATAAAGTAGCCCAACAATTGTTTAGACTGACGCTTTCCGCCTAACCATTTAGATCGGAGCGTTAGGCCGGAGATGGTCGGCATAATACCCTGTTAGGGCGATTTGGACTGCTCAAAGGCATAACATCCGAAACTAGGATATCAGACCGATTTTTTCTGCTTAATCCTGGAATTAGAAACATTAGACTGGCTCATATTCCGCATATTACTCCTCGCTAGGGTAATTAGATAGAAAATTTTCGTATTTTTTTTCAAAGAGAGCCTGTACTATTCTGCCTAAAATTCTGCTCAACCACGTTCACCAGATGAACGTTGGGCGTTGCCTAATGGAGAGATGAATTAAGGTGACTCTCAATGCAGTGCCCTGAATGCCAATCCACTCATATTCGCAAGAATGGAAAACGCAAAGGCAAGCAAAATCATATTTG